>JAOUGG010000764.1 GCA_029857855.1 Acidimicrobiia bacterium
CTACGACTCCCGTGTCCTGGGCGACGAAGATGGGGGAGAAGCGGGCTCGTTCATCCCCGGCGGTTCCACGGGCGACGAGGGCGACGACGACCTGCTGCTCCAGGCCATGGAGTTGATTGTCCGGTCCCAGCTGGGGTCGACGTCGATGCTGCAGCGCAAGCTCCGGGTCGGGTTCGCCCGTGCCGGGCGGCTCATGGACCTGCTCGAGGAACGTGGCGTGGTCGGTCCCTCCGTCGGGTCCAAGGCCCGCGAGGTGCTGATGACGGCCGAGGACCTCGACGCCGGCCGCTGGCCGAAGGGTGTGGCCGCCCCGGCCGCTGATTCCTCGCCCGCGGCACGGACCGGACCGATCATGGCCGGTACCGCCGGTGTGGTCCCGGCCTCGCCCTCGCCCTCGCCCGCTGCCGACGGTGACGATGGTGGTGACGGCGGCAACGGAGCTTCGACCACCGGAGACCCCTTCGACTCACCGGCCCTGCCGACCCGAAAGGATCCGCCCCGCCGGTCCGGCCCCACGGCGTTCGACAACCAGCCGGTCGTGGAGAAGCCGAGGCAGCGGCGCCGCACGCTGGCCGACATCCCGAATCCCGATCCGATCCGTATCCCGGACCCGGCCGAGCTACGGTCCCGATCCCAACCGATGGGATCGCAGGCGGGCCGATCGGGTCTGGACGCCACGGTCGGACCGGACCCCGAACTCGGGCTCGAGCCCGATTCCGGCTCCTCGGTCGGGCTGCTGGAGCGTCCGAAGAACGCCGACGTCGAGGAGGTGGAGCGCGCCGGTCTCGACGTCGACTTCGCAAATGAATCGGCCGCCAAGGACACCGACCATGCGGCCGACGAACCGGCAGCCCTGTCACCCCCCGTCCTCCGGGTGGTGAAGGGAATCGAACCCGACCCCCACGACGATCCGGTGCCGTTCGACATCGACGGCGAGCTTCCCACCGACGAAGCCGAACCGGTCGACGAGGCTGTTCTCGACGACGACGACATCTTCGACCCCGACGCCGATGAGGACGACTCCGACGAAACGGAGTTCCATCCGAGCGCCCTCCGCGCCGACGACTGGTCCGACGAATTCGATGAATTCGACGATGACGACGACTTCGACGGAGACTTCGACTCGGCACTCGCTCCGCCGCCGGGCTATCCGGGCGGCTAGCTCCACCCGAGCCAAAACGGGGAGCGCAGCCCGTCGGCAAACGCCGGGGCACCGCCGGTAGCCTCCACTGGTGGCCTTCCTCATCGAACCGACCTTGATCGTGGCTCTCATCGAGGTGGCGGTCGGGTTGTGGCTTCTCACGAAGGCAGCCGACGAGTTCGTGGAGGGCGCGGCAAACGTCGCCGGCGTCCTCCGGATCTCGCCCGTCGTCATCGGCGCGGTCATCGTCGGCTTCGGCACGAGCGCTCCCGAACTACTGGTCTCGTCGCTCGCCGCCTGGCACGGGGATCTCGATCTCGGTGTCGGGAACGTCGTCGGCAGCAATGTGGCCAACCTCACGCTCGTCCTCGGCGCTGCGGCGCTCATCGTGGTGCTCCGGGTCAGCCCGTCGGTGCTGGCCCGCGAGGCTCCGCTGTCACTGCTGTCCGTGCTGCTGTTCGCCTACTTCACGACGGGCGGTCTCGAACGGTGGGAGGGGCTGGTGCTCCTCGGTGCCCTCCTCGGTGCCCTATTCTGGATCGTCGCCGGTGGGCGGATGGACCACGTCGAGGATCATTCACTCGACAACGGCGGGCCGCTGTCGAGGCAGGCCGTGCGAACGGCGGGCGGGCTTCTCGGAACCATCGCCGGCGCCCAGCTACTGGTCTGGGGAGCGTCCGCCATCGCAACGATGGCCGGCATCTCCGGGGGTTTCGTCGGCTTCACCCTCGTGGCCATCGGGACCTCGTTGCCGGAGCTCGTCACCGCCGTGGCGGCGGCCAGGAAGGGTGAGACCGAGATCATTCTCGGCAACCTGTTGGGGAGCAACATCTTCAACAGCCTTGCTGTTGGCGGTGCCATCGCCGCCATCCATCCCGGTGCCGTCGACGACAAGGAGTTGGCCACGATCGGTGTCGTTGGCATGGTGCTGGTGGCGTTCATCGCCTGGGCCTTCATGGTGACCCGCAAGCGCGTTCACCGCATCGAGGCCGTGGTGTTGCTGGTCATCTGGCTGGTGTCGGTCGTCCTGATGGCCCGGGGGGCGACGGAGCCGGTCGCGTCGGCGCTCGGCCTGACCGCCGGTTGACGGCACCGGCTGAGGCCCATCGACGGACAAGCGGCTACTCTCGCAACCGATGAGCGATGACTACACCGAGCTGCAGGTTCCCGTCGGCGACGGAATGCTTGCCGCAGGACGGTGGGGCACCGGCGACACGGTTGTCGTTGCGTCCCACGGCATCACCGCCAATCACCGATCCTGGCAGGAAGTGGGGGAGCAACTCGTCGTGCGCAGCGGCGGGGCGGTCTCGTTGGTGGCCGTCGACCATCGCGGCCGGGCCGGCAGCGCAGACCTGCCGGGTCCCTTCGGGCTCGTCCGGCATGCCGACGATCTGATCGCCACCCTCGACCATCTCGACGTGGAAGCCGCGGTTCTCACCGGTCACTCGATGGGTGCATTCGTGG
>JAOUGG010000763.1 GCA_029857855.1 Acidimicrobiia bacterium
CCGGACGGGAGAGGAGTCAGTGGTCGCCTCGGTGCCGGGGATCGTGGCCTGGGTGTCGCCGAGTGGTGCGCCACCATCGTCGTCGGCGACATCGTCGCTGTTTTCCTCGCTTCGACCAACCGCGTCATCCTCAGACGGGACGGTGGTGGTCGTCCCGTTCACCGCCAGGCCCTGTCCGTCTTCCGAGTGCTGCGCGCCGTCGCCGGTTGCGTCATCGGCGACCTCGCCGGCGACCGTCAAGCCGAGGTCGTCGTCCGGGAGGAGGCGGGCGACACCGGCCATCGCCGCGATCAGGATCACAGCCGCAACCGTGCCGAGCGACGCCTGCCGGATCCGGTGGACGGTGCGGGCTCGACGGAACGAGGGGCGCAGGGCGTGGAGGGTTTCGGTCGGGGGTTCGCGGTCGGCGAAGGATTGCTCGAACGCCTGCCGGAGCTGCCGGTCGATCTCGACCTCACTCCCCCACTGGTCGTCGTCGAAACTACTCATGACGATGCCGGTCTCGTTCGACCACGACCCGTAGTGCTCCCCGGGCTTGGTTCAGATGATATTTGACGGCACCCCCGCTGATTCCGAGCGTGGCGCCGATGTCGTCGACCGACAGCTCCTCCAGGTAGTAGAGCGTGGCGGCGGCCCGTTGTTGTGGAGGGAGCCCCGCCAGCAGCTCGTGGAGCCGGATCGCCGAATCGACGGTGTCGCTGTCGACCGGATCGACCTGCGGGTTCTGGTCGACCACTTTTCGTTCGCGCCGCCGCCGTCGTTCGGTCGCCCGGAGATGATCCCGACTACGGTTGATGGCGACGCGCCGCACCCAGGCCATCGGATCGTCGTAGCCGCGGATCTTTCGCCATCGGGTCGACGCCTTGACAAACGCCTCCTGCACGCAGTCCCTGGCCAGCTCACGATCACCGACGATGGCTGTCAATGAATTGACGAGCCGCTCGTAGTTGTCGACGAAGGCCTGCTCGAAATCGGCGTCGAGGTCCTTCACAGCCCGCTCCGTTCGCCGGCCGTCAGACCAAACAGCTTGATGCGGGCCATAAGCCACCGTACAGGTCACGACATTCTCACGTCACCACCGCCGTCGTAGGTTTGCCCCCAATTGGCCTCGTCACCGAACCGCAACGGTCTCCCTCCAGTGAGTGGTTCGGTCATTCGATGTAGATGCACTCCTCGGGGCAGTCCTCGGCGGCCTCGAGGACCGACTCGAGAAGCGCGTCGGCGAATTCGACGGCGGTTCGGCCCGGCGCGGCGCGGCCGTCGATGTCGACGACGCGTGCGATGCCGTCGGACGCGATGACGAACACCTCGGGACACGCCTGCTGGCAGAGAGCCACACCGGTGCACAGGTCGGAATCGATCCATACCTTCACGGGGAATCCTCCTGGTTGGTTTCGCGACGACCGGACGTCGGCGCTCCTGCAGGACACGCCACAACTCGGCGGTGAGGTTTGGTTCGGTTCTGCCTGACCCCATTCATACCCGTGCTATACCCATACATCCTCGCTTTCTCCTGCCGATGGGCCCGTTCCTGCCCGCATTTCCCCTTCGGGCGGGTTAGTATGGGCCAACGCACGCTGGTCGCAGGGGTGACGGCTCCTGTCGTGGATGACAGCGGAGGACTCTTGATGCGCACCATTCCCGACTCGATCGTTGTCGGCATCGGTAAAGGCGGAAGCTGTAAGACCACGCTCGCCACCCAGTTGAGTGGCATCTGGGCGTCGGAGGGTAAGCGGGTTCTGCTCGCCGATCTCGACATGCAGGCCTCGGCGACCAAGGTCGTCGGACTCGACCCCGACCAGCACGGCGCCGGTCGTCATCTCATGGACTCGATCATGTACGGCGACGACCTGGTGACCGTGAAGGCCCGCGACAATCTCGATGTGGTGGTCGCCGGGCGTCACACTAAAACCCTGTCGAATCACCTGGTGACAGCCAGCGGGCCGGCCGAGGCGTTCGCACTGCCGTTCGAGAAGCTGATGGCGTCCGGCCGATTCGATCGGATCGTGTTCGATCTTCCCCCGTCGGGTTCGTCGCGACTGGCCGACATGGCGATGCAGACCGGCAAATACCTGCTGGTGCCGACGAGTGCCGGGGTCGACAACATCGAAGGCCTGCGGGTGCTGGCCGGCGAACTCGACGAACTGGAGTCCCAGATCCTGCTGTTGGGGGTGGTGCTGATGAAGATCTCAGCCGGCGCCACCCGGAAGCGGGCCGAGGCGCAGCGCGACATCGCCCAGATCCTGGCCGGGGTGGCCGATCCGTTCCAGACGGTCATCCGCGAGGCCGGCGCCGCCTACGACGATTCCCGCAAGGCGGGCCTCTTTCTCCACGAATACGCCGAATGGGCGTCGACAATCTCCGTACGGAATCAAATCCAGGGTCGGATAAAGATTCCAACAAACCTGTCCGATTTGGCACGAGAGTTCTATTCACTGGCCGATGAGGTAGACGATCGTATCGCCCTGGCGGAGAGGCTGCTGGAGGGGGGCCGATGAGTGACAAGACGTTGGGCCGGGCGCGAGGCCTGAACTCGATCGCCGACCCCTCGGATTACAGGGGGGCTCGTGGCCGCGGTCGGTCGACGCCGAGCCGGTCCGAGGCT
>JAOUGG010000074.1 GCA_029857855.1 Acidimicrobiia bacterium
GAGCGGTGACCGGTCGACGACCAGGTCACGGATCACGGGGAAGGCGGCGGCCCGCCACGGCTCGACCACGATGGTGTCGCCGTCGTTGAACTTCCGCATGTGGAGCTGACAGGTGGCGGTGCCTTTCTCCTGGCCGTGGGCCCGGCCGTTGATCATCACACCGCACGTGCCGCAGATGCCCTCGCGACAGTCGTGCGGGAACTCGATGGGGAGCTGACCGTCTTCGATGAGTCCCTCGTTGACGATGTCGAGCATCTCCAGGAACGACGCATCGTCGGGGATGCCCTTGGCCTGGTAGGTCTCGAAGCGTCCGCTGGCCGCCGGCCCGTCCTGACGCCAGATGCTGAGGGTGAGATTCAGCTTGCGACTCATTTGTAACTCCTCTGGGTCAGAGCGACCTCTTCGAAGGTCAGTTCCTCGGCGTGCTTCGTCTGGGGCTTGTCGGGTCCGTTCCACTCCCAGGCCGAGACATGGGCGAAGTTCACGTCGTCTCGCAGCGCCTCGCCCTCCGGCGTCTGGCTCTCCACCCGGAAGTGGCCACCGCACGACTCCTCACGATCGAGGGCGTCGCGGGCCATCAGCTCGCCGAGTTCGAAGAAGTCGGCCACACGCCCGGCCTTCTCCAGCGAGCTGTTGAGCGACTCGTTTGTGCCAAGCACCCGAACGTCGCTCCAGAACTCGTCGCGCAACGCCTGGACCTCGCTGATCGCCTTCTCCAGACCGTTGCGGTCGCGGGCCATACCGATGTATTCCCAGATGATCTTGCCCAGCTCCCGATGGAAATATTCCGGCGAGCGGGTGCCGCCCACACTGAGGAATCGTTGGATCTGACCCTGGACGTCGGCTTCGGCCTGGATGAACGCAGGATCGTCGATCGACACGGGATCCGAGCCGAGCAGGGGGGCAAGATAGTTGCCGATCGTGTAAGGAAGGACGAAGTAGCCGTCGGCCAGGCCCTGCATCAGCGCCGATGCCCCGAGGCGGTTGGCGCCGTGATCGGAGAAGTTGGCCTCGCCGGCGGAGAAGCAGCCGGGGATCGTGGTCATCAGGTTGTAGTCGACCCACAGGCCACCCATCGTGTAGTGGGTGGCCGGGTAGATCCGCATCGGCACCGCGTAGGGGTCCTCGCCGGTGATGCGGTCGTACATCTGGAAGAGGTTGCCGTAGCGCTCCTCGATCTTGTCGCGGCCGTCGCGGGCGATGGCGTCGGCGAAGTCGAGATAGACACCGTTCTTCAACGGCCCGACACCGAGACCCTGATCGACCACGGTTTTCGCGTTACGCGACGCCACGTCTCGGGGAACGAGGTTTCCGAACGACGGATACTTCTCCTCGAGGTAGTAGTAGCGCTCGGCCTCGGGGATGTCGCGGGCCCGGCGGGTTTCGTCGGGGTTGCGGGGCACCCAGATCCGGCCGTCGTTGCGCAACGACTCCGACATGAGCGTGAGCTTCGACTGGAACTCGTCGGAGGCCGGGATGCACGTCGGGTGGATCTGCGTGTAGCACGGGTTGGCGAAGTAGGCGCCCTTGCGGTGGGCCCGCCAGGCCGCGGTCACGTTGCAGGCCATGGCGTTGGTGCTCAGGTAGAACACATTGCCGTAGCCGCCGGTGGCGAGCACCACGGCGTGAGCCGAGTGGGAGGTGATCTCGCCGGTGACGAGGTTGCGGCACACGATGCCGACGGCCTGACCGTCCTTCACCACCAGATCGACCATCTCGGTCTGGGTGTGCAGCGTGACCTTGCCCTCGTGGACCTGGCGCATCATCTGCTGGTAGGCGCCGAGCAGGAGCTGCTGGCCGGTCTGGCCTCGGGCGTAGAAGGTGCGGGACACCTGGGCGCCGCCGAAGGAGCGGTTGTCGAGCATGCCGCCGTACTCACGGGCGAACGGAACGCCTTGAGCCGTCATCTGGTCGATGATGTTGACCGACACCTGGGCCAGGCGGTAGACGTTGGCCTCGCGGGAGCGGTAATCGCCGCCCTTGACGGTGTCGTAGAACAGGCGGTAGATGCTGTCGCCGTCGTTCTGGTAGTTCTTGGCCGCGTTGATGCCGCCCTGGGCGGCGATCGAATGGGCCCGGCGGGGCGAGTCGTGGAAGGTGAAGGCGTGGACGTCGTAGCCGAGCTCGCCGAAGGTGGCGGCGGCCGAGGCGCCGGCCAGGCCGGTGCCGACCACGATGATCTTGAACTTGCGCTTGTTGGCCGGGTTTACCAGTTTGATGTCGAACTTGTGGTTGTCCCACTTGTCGGCCATCGGGCCTTCGGGGACGTGGGAATCTAGAGTCATGGTCGTCTCCTCGGGTCGTTATCCGGCCGCGCTCAGAAGGCTGGGGTCGTAGTCGATGATTCCGGTCAGGACCGCAATCGGGAAGCTCACGTTGCCGACGAGAATGATGACGGCCAGCGTCGTGGCGAGGCCTCGGCGCAGGCCGTTGTAGGCGGGGTTGTTGATGCCCAGGCTCTGGAACATCGAGTACACGCCGTGGTAGATGTGCACGGCCAGCAGGACGTTGGCCACGATGTAGACGATCGCCACCACCGGGTTCGACAGCGAATTGACGACGTTGGCCTGAACCTCGCCCCGCTCCCACTCGGTGCTCGGAATCCAGCCCCAGGTCAGATCGGCCAGATGGAAGATCAGATAGGCGAGAACGATGATGCCGGTGTAGCGCATCGACCGGGAGGCGAAGTTCGCAGCCAGCCAGTCACGCTTCGACTGGTAGGCGACGTTGGCCGCCGCGTTCATCCTGGTCAGGCTGTATGCCGAGTGGATGTGGAGCACGAACGCCGCGATCAGGCCGCCCCGCAGCAGCCACAGGAGCCAGGTGCGGGGAAAGATCGGCGTCAGCAGCTCGCGCAGGCCCTCGGCGTAGAGGTCGATGTCGTAGATCGGCTGGCCGTTGTGTTCGATCACGCCCAGGTACAGCTTGATGTTGCCGAACATGTGGAACAGCACGAACCCCAGCAGCATGATGCCGGTGACGGCCATCACCCACTTCTTGCCCACCGCGGTCTGGTAGAGGCTGAGCGGGAAGGGAGCCTGCCGGCCCTTCGCCCGGATCGGCCGGTCGGCACTGCGAGTTGGTTGGGAATCTCTGGCGGCAGCTGGCGCAGCCATGGGGGGCGACCTCCGCAGGACGTAGATGGCAGCGGCCGTGTCGCGGTCGCTGGAACCGATGCCCGCACGGGTCGAAATTCGGATGGCAGCCCAGAGACACGACGGCCGGGTGGCGTGGCCGATGACATCGAAACCCGAAGTGGGAGCCGATGGAAGCGGGACACGTGGCGTGGCGTATTGTGGCTGCAAACCGCGGCCTATCGCGGGCTGCAATCAGTACAGCGGCAACGATAGCGGGCGGGGATCGCTGTGGGCCATACATGCCGGGGATTTCCCCGCCCGGCGTGGCCCGTCCCGCATCGTCGCGTTTCTCAGGTCGATCCGGTATCGGGTGGCACCACCAGCGTGTGATAGTGCCGCTTCGAGGTGATCACCCGCCCGTGGTGCTCGGCGTGGATCGACAGCTCGACGGTCAGCGGCCCGAGTGTGTCGGGGGCGGCGAACACGAGATCGTCGACCTTGTGTACCGAATCGGCGTCGAGACCGCTTCGCCACGCCCTGACGCCGGGGCCCGAACCGTGGCCCGCCGCAACCGTCCTGCCCTCGCTGTCGGCCAGTCGGATCATGACGGTGGCATCGGCCAGCTCGTGGGGCAGGTCGCTGATGGCATGCACCGCCACCATCACCGATTCGCCGGGCGTAATCATCGCCGGCAGGGAGTCGAGCAGGGCGACCAGCGGCGCGCACGCCGCGTTGACCCGGTACCAGGCGAGTTTGGGGCGGCGGTCGATATCCACGATTCCGAAGCCACCGCCGGGCTCGACATCGACCAGGGTGAAGAGGCAGAACCCGCCCGTCGGTGAGTACTTCAGCCGGCGGAGGGTCTCGATGTGGCATTCGAGCAGGTCGGCCTGATAGCGGCGGGTGGCGACCGCCCACGATTCGCCGTCGGTGTGCTCGCCGCGGGGCAGGTAGTGGTCAAACGAGCGCCGCTCGGCCGACTCCCAGAGCGGCTCGTCCTCGCCCCACGGGTGGACCGACACACTCTGGCTGCCGATGCCTCCCGGAAAGGCACCCAGTCGTGGCCAGCTGGCTACGGCGTCGGCGAAGTCGGAGGCCAGCCCGGCCCGCCAGCCGAACCACAGGAAGGCGTCGGATCCGGCCGGATCGGTGGGACTGGGAAGCGATCCGGACCGGCTCACGATCGGGCGTGTCGGGTCGGCCCCCTTCAGCTCCCGGCCGATGATCGAGTCGAGCACACCCCGGTTCCACGACGGGGTGATGTGTTTGGCGAACCGGCGCAGGATGGCCCGGGATCGTTCCTGACGGTCGATCGTCGGTGGCTCGACCGCATCACCGTTGGGGAGCACGTGGCCGCCCCAGACCATCACCGACGGGTGGGCGCCGAGGTGGTCGACGATCTCCCGGACGATTGTCTTCGTCGCCCGCCGGATCTTCGACGAGTAGCCACCGATCAGCGGCACGTCCTGCCAGACCAGAATCCCCAGCTCGTCGGCCGCCTCATAGATCTCGCGCCGGGTGACGTGAGCGTGGATCCGCATCATGTCGAGCCCCGTTTCGGCCACGAGGGCGACGTCGGCCCGCAGTCGTTCGGCCGGTACGTCGTTCATTCTCGGTCCCGGCGGGCCGTAGGCGATCCCCTTCACGAACATCCGCTTGCCGTTGATCCGCCAGATGAAGTTGTTCATGTCGACGGTGCGCAGGCCGGTCCGCCATCGCCGTTCGTCGGAGCGCACACCGCCATGCTCCACAGCCACCTCGACGTCGTACAGCGGCTGCCCACCGAGGGATCG
Source organism: Acidimicrobiia bacterium (assembly GCA_029857855.1). Lineage (GTDB taxonomy): Bacteria > Actinomycetota > Acidimicrobiia > Acidimicrobiales > SZUA-35 > JAHELU01. Next base: position 4,871 of record JAOUGG010000074.1, read on the forward strand.
GGGCCACCACAATTCGGGTCGTTCGACGACCACCTCCCATTCGAGACGGTTTTCGCCCGCGGCCAGTCGGTGCTCGGATCGGGTTGCCGACACCTCGGCGCCGTCACGGGTCACGAGGGCCGAGACCGTGATCTCGTCGTACCCCGCGCTGTCCACGATGAGGCGGATCAGGAGGGTGGCCTGGGCCTCATCGGCGCCGGTGCAGAGAAGACGGGCGTGGCGGATGGCCACGGGTCCGGTGGCGTCGATGCGAACGGGGCGCCAGATCCCCCCGGGATTGCCGGGCGGTGCCAATGATCCGGTCTGGAGCGAGCCGGTCAGCGACGTGTTGTCGCGCTCGTCGGCCTGGCGTCCGCCGCCAGGCGGACACGACACGTCGACCGCGATTGCGTGATCCGGGCGGCTCCGGATGTGATCGGTGACGTCGAACCGGTAAGGGGCGAAGTAGCCGACCGTGTCGCCGAGATACCCCCCGTCCATCCATACCTCGGCGCCGGCCAGCACACCGTCGAACGAGAGCCACAGGCGGGTGCCGTCGTCGAGATCCTCCGCGATCGTGGGGCCGAGGTCGTCGTTGGCGAATCGGCGCCGGAACAGCATCGGGCCCCGCTCGGTGGCGAGCTCGGGGTTGCGAGCCCAGTGGCCGGGCACGATGACCGTCGGCCAGGCGTCGTGGTCGAGTTCCGGCGACGCACCGGTCCGCTGCAGCTCCTGATCGACCGGTCGGACGTGCCACCGGCCGGAGAGGTTATGGACGGTGCCGCGTTTCATCGGTTGCCCGGCCGGCGACCGGACGTGATCGGTGGGGATGACACGGAAAGGGTCGGTCGTGCGTCGAATAGGGTGATGGACAAGATCGAAGGATCGGGACACGTGATCGAAGCGAGGCAGTATCGAGCCGATCCGTCCATGGATGGAAACGGTAACAGTGATGCGGCACGGCCTGACGCGTCCGACCCGATCGCCGATCTGTTCCGCACGATCTATCCGGCTCTGCGGCGTTACGCCGCCGTTGTCGCCACGCCGGCCGATGATCCCGACGACCTCGTTCAGGAGGCACCGAGCAGGGTGCTGACGAACGCGGCGTGGACCGAAATCCGCGATCCGGCGGCGTATATGCGCAGGAGCATTGCCAATCTCGTGATCGACCGGAGCCGTCGGCAGGCCACCCGGTTGGGCCGGGGGCATCTGGTCGCGATCGACGGCGACCAGACCGATGTCTACCCGTCGGATCTTGCGGTGATCGCTCGCACCACCGGTACGGTTGCCTGCGCCTGGATCGAACTGTGGATCGAGGGTCGGGCATCCGGCGACGCCGCCGCGGCCGGCGAGGCTGAGGCGGCGCTGAGCACCGCCCGTGGGTGGGATGGGCTGGTGGAGATCGCCGACCAGGGTGGTTGGTCGTCTGTTCTGTGGGAGTACGCCGACGCGGTCAATGCCGACGGGACCGTCGTAGGTGGAAAGCTGCTCACCGTCGAGGAGTCGTATCAGCAGGCACTGGGCTGTGACCTGCGGAAGCGGGATGGCGGGCAGCGGTGAATGGTCGTCGGGGGGTTGCCGCTGTAGTGTCGTCTAGGTGCCTCAACTCTCGGATTCCGCCCCACAAGCCTCCACCATCGGTGAGCTGAAAGCGTCGGGCTGGCGCTCGCGTTCGGTCAAGGACGAGCTGAGGGCCAACGCCATCGCCCGCATCCGCTCCGGCGACGTGCTGTTCCCCGGCATCCTCGGCTACGGCGACACCGTGCTGCCCCAGCTCGAGCATGCGGTGCTGGCCGGCCACGACGTGATCTTCCTGGGGGAGCGCGGTCAGGCCAAGACCCGCATGATCCGCGGCCTCACTGGGCTGCTCGATGAGTGGATGCCGATCGTCGCCGGCTCCGAGATCAACGACGATCCCTACAACCCGATCTCCCGCTACGCCATCGATCTGGTGGCCGAGGACGGCGACGACACGGCCATCAGCTGGGTCAACCGGGACCGCCGGTTCGGCGAGAAGCTGGCCACCCCCGACACCTCGATCGCCGACCTCATCGGCGAGGTCGACCCGATCAAGGTGGCCGAGGGTCGGTACCTGTCCGACGAACTCACCCTGCATTACGGGCTCGTGCCCCGCACCAACCGCGGCGTGTTCGCCATCAACGAGCTTCCCGATCTGGCCGAACGGATCCAGGTCGGCCTGCTCAACATCCTCGAGGAACGCGACGTCCAGATCCGCGGCTACAAGGTGCGGCTGCCGCTCGACGTGTTGCTCGTGGCCTCCGCCAACCCCGAGGACTACACGAACCGGGGGCGCATGATCACCCCACTCAAGGACCGGTTCGGGGCCCAGATCCGGACCCACTACCCGCTCGACACCGAAACCGAGATCGCCATCGCCCGCCAGGAGGCGGTACTCCCGGGTGTCGACGGCGCCGCAACCGGCGACGACGCATCCGAATCCGGAATCAGCGTGGTGGTGCCGGCGTTCATGGAGAACCTGGTCGCCACCTTCACCCAACTGGCCCGGCAGAGCAGCCACATCAACCAGCGGTCCGGCGTGTCGGTGCGTCTGACGGTGGCCAACCTCGAAACACTCGTCGCCGCCGCCACCCGGCGGGCGCTGCGACTCGGTGAGTCCGAGGCGGCGCCGCGCATCAGCGACCTCGACGCCCTCATCGCCTCGACCGCCGGCAAGATCGAGGTCGAGGCCCTCGAAGAGGACCGCGACGCCGAGGTCATCGACCACCTGCTCCGGGGAGCTGTGCTCGCCGTGTTCAAGAGCTCGGTCGAACCCGAGCGGATCCGGGCCATCGTTGATGAGTTCGAAGGTGAGCTGGTGGCCAACGTCGGCGACGACCTGCCCGCCGCCAACTACGTCGAACTGGTGCAACGCAGCCCGGCGATGGCGGCCGCGGTCGACGGTCTCATCGACGGCTCCGACTCCGCCGGGGTCAAGGCGTCGGCCGTCGAACTCCTGCTCGAGGGCCTCCACCTGTCGAAGCGACTGAACAAGGACACGATGTCGGGTCAGGGTGGTCGCTCCTCGGGATCGGCCACCTACCGGGGTCGGTGAGCACCCGAGTGGCCGGACCCCGGGACGGGTTCCGTCACGCGACCGACCGAGCGACGTTTATTCCGGCATGGCCCGCATCCTGATCCGCCCCGAGGATCTTGCCCGGCTGGCTCAGCGTTTCGATGCGGCCGCCGACGACCTGGCGCGCTCCGGCCGTCGGCTCGCCCGAACCCGGGCCGAGGTGCGGCTCAACCCGGCCGACGAGTCGTTTCCCGGCGCCCGCGTGGCCGAACGGGCGGCTCGGGTGGAGGCCGACCTTCGTCGGCTGGCCGCCGAGTTCCGAGTCGACGCCGGGCTGATGGCCCGCACGGTCGACGACGCCGAATTCGATGGCGACGGCACGTGGACGCTCGGTCTGCTGGCCGTCGCCGGCCCATCGGCCGCGGCCGCCGGCCCAGCCGTTGGGAATCTACGTTCGGTGGTGACGGGCCTTGGGTCTCTTGGTGCTCCCGGCTCGCCGGGTGCCGAAACGCCGACGACCGCCGGCGTCGGTTCGGTCGCCGTTCGGCCGATCGGGGCGGGGGGTCTGTTCGCCGATTCGTCCCGGGGTGGCGGCCAAGCGTTGTTGGTCCGCCTCACACAGCGACTGGGGGCGGCGTCGGTGCCGTCCGACCCCACCGCACCTGCCGCTCCCGCCGGGGAGGGTGCCACAGGGGCGGTTTGGAGCCGAATCGTCGGCGAGCTGTTTGCGGTCGAGGATGATCCGTAGACTGAACCACTTGGCCGTGTGTCCCAATCGTTCCCGATGACCGTCGGACTCCTCCTGACCGCACTGGTGCTGGGTTTACGTCACGGCGTCGACTGGGATCACATCGCCGCCATCGCCGATCTGAGCGGCGCGGCGGCCGACCGTCGTCGAG
>JAOUGG010000765.1 GCA_029857855.1 Acidimicrobiia bacterium
CCGGGAGCCGCTGCCCGGGCTCCTCGCACTGGGTTGACGGCCCGCTCGATGCCGATGGCTCGGCCGGCAGGGTGAAACAGCCGTCGACGGTGTAGCCGTCGACAGGCTCGATCTCCTCGATCTCGCTCTCGCCGTCGTTGTGGTCGTTCCGCCAGAACATCAGCCGGTCGAGCAGTCCCATGGGGTCCAGTGTGCCTGAAATCGTCGACGGTCGGAATCCTGCGGCCCTGATCGTGGTTTCGTCTGTCATGGCCCACACCGCACACATCGAACCCTCCGACAAGACCTGGACCGTCACCCGAAACGGCACCGTCGTGGCCCGCACGTCCTCGGCCGTCATGGTTCACGAGCACTACAACGGCAAGGATCTGCCACCGGTTCCCTACATTCCCCCGTCGGATGTCGAGGTGGAGTTGACCGGCCCGACCGGCCACTCCACGAGCTGCCCGGTCAAGGGCACTGCGGGTTACTACTCGGTCGACCTGGGCGACGGCTCGGCCGACGAACTCGCCGACTCCGTCTGGTTCTACCCCGAGCCGATATCGCCGCTGGAGCCCATCGCGGGATACGTCTCGTTCTACGGCGACCGCTACGACATCACCGCTTCCTGACCACCCCGCCCCATCGAACTTTGTGACCCCAACGACCCCTTTGCGGGTCGCCACAGTCACAAAGTTCCGGCGGTGGGGGTCGTCGACGGCCCAAACTTTGGGGAGGGGTGGACCTCAGATGTCGAGGAGGTCGGCGTCGATGAAGGCGGAGTGGGAGATGATGTAGTCCTTGCGGGTGGCGACGTCGGAGCCCATGAGCACGTCGAACAGCTTCGCCGCCTTGGCGGCCGCCTCGGCGTCGCCCATCGTCATCCGCTTGAGCACCCTTGTCTCCGGGTTGAGCGTGGTCTCGGCCAGCTCGTCGACGTTCATCTCGCCGAGACCTTTGAACCGCTTCCACTTCTCGAGCCCGATCTTGTGCTTTTCGCTCAGCGCGGCCCGCTCGGCGTCGTCGAATGCGTACACCATCTCACCTTTCACCTTGGTGGCGAACAGCGGTGGTTGAGCGGCGTAGACCATGCCGTTGTCGAGTAGCGGGCGCATGTGTTTGTGGATCAACGTCAACAGCAGGCAGCGAATGTGGCTGCCGTCGACATCGGCGTCGCACAGGATGATGATGCGGCCGTAGCGGCACGATTCGAGGTCGAAGTCGCGGCCTGATCCGGCGCCGATGGCAGTGATCAGCGCCTGGGCCTCGGTGTTCTCCACCACCTGCTTCAGGCTGGCCTTGCCGGCGTTGACCACCTTGCCCCGCAGCGGCAGTACGGCCATCGTCTCGGAGTCGCGGCCGTTGATGGCCGGTCCTGCGGCCGAGTTGCCCTCCACGATCAACAGCTCCGAATCAGCGCCGTGGCGGCGGCAGTCGGCCAGCTTGTCGGGCATGCCCGATGAGCTGAGATTGGCCGCCTTGCGCCGGGCCTCGAGCTGCTGTTTGGCCGCCACCCGGTTGAGCACGGCCTGGGAGATCTTGTCGCGCAGTGCGTTGATCTGGGTCTTCTTTCCGCCGCCGGCGATCCAGTCGGCGAAGCCCAACTTGACGGTTTCGTAGACCAGGTTCTGGATGGCGGGAGTACCGAGCTCCTGTTTGGTCTGGCCCCGGAACTGGGGTTCGGGGAACGTGACCTTCACGGCGGCCACAAGCCCCTCCTGGATGTCGGCCGGGGTGGCCCGGTCGTTGCCCGATTTGGCCAGCTTCTTCAGCTTGCGGGTGTCGGTGAGCAGCTCGTCGTTGGCCACCCTCGACAACGCCCGCTCGAAGCCGGCGACGTGGGTGCCGCCGTGGGGTGTGGGGATCGTGTTGACGAAACTGACGATCGTGGTGTCGTAGCCCTTCACCCAGCGGGCGGCCACGGTGACCGTGCAGGGGCGGGTCACGGTCGTCATCTTGTTGTGGACCGGCACCTTCTCCTCGAACGTCGACTCGTTCTGGATCATCAGCACGTCGGTCACCGACTCGCCGATCGACAGGTACTCCACGTAGTCGGCCAGACCGCCGGCGGCCACGAATTCCTCGGGCTGCTGACCCGGGTTCCGTTTGTCGTCGAGTTTGACGTGTAGCCCGGGAACCAGGAAACAGACCCTGGCCACGTGGTCGCGGACCTTCTCGTATTCGACCCGGGCGTCGGGGTCGAACAGGTTGACGTCGGGCCAGAAGCGGATACGGCTGCCGGTGCGGGTGGGCGGGATCTTCTTGACCCTGGCCAGCTTCCTCGTCGGCTTGAACGTGCCCGACGACAGGTAGTTGCCGGGCACGCGCTCCAGGAACACCATCCGCCAGGTCGCGCTGTCGCGGTCGACCTCGGCCACCAGTTTCGACGATAGTGCGTTGACCACCGATGCGCCGACGCCATGCAGGCCGCCGGAGGAGGAATAGGCGCCGGAACCGAACTTGCCGCCGGCGTGCAGCTCGGTGAATACCACTTCGAGGGCGGTGCGGCCGTCTTCCTTACGGCCGATGGGGATGCCCCGGCCGTCGTCCGACACCTCGATCGAGCCGTCCTTGTGGAGCGTCACGTCGATGTTCGACGCGTAGCCGGCGGCGGCTTCGTCGAC
>JAOUGG010000767.1 GCA_029857855.1 Acidimicrobiia bacterium
GGGTGGGCGACTTCGTGACGGTGGCCGAACCGAACTCGGCGGAGTTCCTCGTCTCGACGATCGCGTGCTGGAAGATCGGTGCCATACCGCAGCCGGTGTCGGCCCGGCTTCCGGGGTTGGAGTTGGCGCAGATCGTGGAGTTGGCGGATTCGGCCGTGGTGGTCGGCGCCGACGTCGAGGGCCGACGCTGCCTTGCCGCCCGTTCGGCCACCGACATCACCACCGCGACCTACGACGATGCCGACCTTCCCGACGCCGTCTCGCCGGCATGGAAGGCGCCAACGTCGGGCGGTTCGACCGGGCGACCCAAGCTGATCGTTTCGGGTGACCCGTCGATCCACACCGAGAACCTGGTCGGCCTCGGCACGACCGTCGGCGCTGCCGAGGGCAAGACGATGGTCATGCCCGGACCGCTCTATCACAATGGCCCGTTCATCTGGAGTTGCCTGAGCATCCTGGCCGGCGGCCATGTGGCGCTGCTCCCCCGGTTCGACGCCGAGGAGACGCTTCGCCACGTGCACGACCACCGGGCATCGGCCATCTATCTGGTCCCTACGATGATGCAGCGCATCTGGAAGCTCGACGACGAAACCAAATTCTCCTACGACATGTCATCGCTGGAGGTCGCGTTCCACCTGGCCGAACCGTGCCCGAAGTGGCTGAAGGAGGAGTGGATCAACTGGATTGGTCCCGAGGTGCTCTTCGAACTCTATGGCGGTACCGAGGGTCAGATGTTCACCGTGATCAGTGGCCACGAGTGGCTGGCCCACCACGGGTCGGTCGGCCGACCGGCGATGGGCGAGGTCAAGATCTGCGACGCCGACGGCAACGAGGTCGAGCCCGGGGTCGAGGGTGAGGTGTGGATGCGGAATCCCGATCGGGAAACGCCGACCTACCGCTACATCGGTGACCAATCCGATCCACGTGAAGGCTGGGAGACGCTGGGCGACATGGGCTGGGTCGACGCCGACGGGTACCTGTACCTCGGTGACCGCCGCTCCGACATGATCCTCGTCGGTGGGGCCAACGTGTATCCGGCCGAGGTCGAGGCCGCCGTCGGCGCCCACCCCGAGGTGCTGTCGTCGGCCGTGATCGGGCTGCCCGACGACGACAAGGGAAACCAGGTGCACGCCATCGTGCAGCGAGCGCCCGGCAGTGACCTCGATGAGGACGGGCTGATGCGGTTCCTGGCCGAACGCCTCGTGACCTACAAGTTGCCCCGCTCGATCGAGTGGGCCACCGAGTCGCTACGCGACGACGCTGGCAAGGTTCGTCGCTCGGCACTCCAGGCCGAGCGGCTCGGATCCCTCACGAGCTGACGTCACGCCGGTTGATCCTTGGACCGGACCCCAACCGCTCCGTCCCGGCTGTGTCGACCGTCACGGATTACAACGTTGACATTCGACCTGTGCGCACTATACTTTGCAATGTAGTAAGCAAACTTCGAGAGTCCACATCCCCCGAACTCTCACCCCCAACCGCATCAACCACAGGAGAACCGAAATGATCGGATCCACCCTCATCGACGTCCAGCGCCAGAGCCTCGAAATGGTCACCGAAATCCAGGACCGCATGCTCAAGGCCAACAAGGAGTTCGCCCACTCCGTCAGCGGCATGGTCGACACCCTTCCCCTTCCCGAGTTCAAGGTGCCGGCCATGGCCGACACCGACTTCGTGGGTCAGGCCTTCGACATGACCGCCGAATGGCTCGACAACACCCGCAAGTTCACCGAGGGCATGGTCGCCGCCTGGATGCCCGAGGCCCCCAAGGCCAAGGCCGCCAAGAAGTGACAACCTCGTCGATTCCAATCGACGAGATCTGAACCGGTGCGGTGGCGAGGCACGGCCCGCCACCGCACCGGTAGTTTTCCACCACTACCATCGACTCAATGGGCTCGGACGACGATCTCTGGCAGGCCAACCTCAAGCAGCTCGGCACCTACATCCGCTCACAGCGGAAACTGGCCGAGTTGTCCCAGCGCGAATTGGCCGCGCTCGTCAACCTGTCCGACACCTACATGAGCCAACTCGAACGAGGGCTTCACGAGCCCTCGATCCGCGTACTGCGCTCAATCGCAGGCGGCCTGAACATCGGCGTCGACAACCTGTTGCGCTTCATGGGTGCCGAAACCGACAACGACGATGTCGACGCCGCCGGCCAACCGCTCACGGCCGAAGCGGGCATTCTGGGTGACCCGGACCTGTCCGAAACCCAGAAGCGGGCACTTCTCGAGGTGCTGCGGAACTTCCGCGGCTGACGAACCGCTACCCGACTTCGTCGTCGGGCCCGGCGTCGTCCTGCTCGGTCGCCATCTCGCCTTTGGTCTTCTTGAGGATGCCGCCGACCTCGGCACCGACGGTGCTGAACGTCTCGTTCATGGCATCCCGGAGCAGCACTCCGAGATCCTTCAAGTCGGCCCGAATGGCCGGATCCTTGGCCGCATTGCCGAGACTGTTGACGGCGTCCTGCAGCTTGGCCCCCATCTCCTCAATGGCGGCCTGAGCCTGCCCGGCGGCGTCGCTCTCAGCACCTTCTTGGTCGGCCTCCTGTTCGAGATGCAGTTTGAGCTTGAGGCCGAGACCCTCGACCTTGGTCTTCA
>JAOUGG010000766.1 GCA_029857855.1 Acidimicrobiia bacterium
AGGGACGGCACAGCGTGTAGTTTTCGGTTTCCTCGATGTGGATCTCGAGCATCGTTCACTCTCCGTCGGCGCAACGTTGTCGACAGGGCGATGCTAGCGGCAATTCCCGACCTAATTGCTGCACTACGGTGCGGCGTCTAACTTTTCGCCCCCGATTTTGTAGCATTGGCCCGGTGATGACCGTGTTGCTTGCCACTGACTCCAACAACATAGCGGCTGAAGTCGACGCCACGCTGGCCACCGAGGACTGTGAGGTCCTCCGGGTTCGCTCGGGCGCCGACGTCCTTCCCGTCATCGAGGCCCGCAATCCGGATCTCGTGCTGCTCGATCTCCAGATCGGCAACATGGGCGGCATCGCCGTCTGCCTGGCGATTCGCCAGGAGGAGGGTGCGGGGCGTCTGGAACGGCGACCCGTCGGGCTGCTGCTCGATCGTCACGCCGACGTGTTCCTCGCTCAGGAGTCGAGGGCCGACGGCTGGCTCATCAAACCGATCGACTCGCTGCGACTGCGGCGTGCGGCCAAGGCCCTGCTGGCCGGAGACTCCTCCCACGAGGGTGTGGCCGAGCCGGCCTGACGGCCGCTGATTTTCCTGACGCGGCTCCGCCGGACCGCGATAAGATCACATATCTCCGGGTTGTGGCGCAGGTTGGTAGCGCGCCTCGTTCGGGACGAGGAGGTCGGGAGTTCAAATCTCCCCAACCCGACCAGAGAAGCGAAACAGCGGCCCCCGTGAGAGGGCCGCTGTTTCGGTTTTGGATTTGTTGCTCCGCCCGCTAGGCGGTGAGGAATCCCTGACGGATTCCAAGCCACAGCAGACCGGCTGCCACGACGGCGGACACGATGATGGCCACGACGGCGTTGACGCTGCCGAGGACAAGACCGACGACAAACGCCGAGACCACGCCGAGACCAATCGTCTTCACGAGTCCGATGTCTTGGCCTCCGGGCAGAATCAGTCGACCGAGAGCGCCGACAATGGCACCGACGATGATGGTTCCGATGATGGCTCCAATGAATCCCACAATTTCCTCCGTTTACGAATTCGGTTCCCTTTTCTTAGCAGGTGCGCACAGTGTTCAACAACTGCTTGAGGTCGTGAGCGTCCCGTCGATCCAGCGCCAGTGATGCCCAACGAGCCCCCACAGGCTCAAAATAGCGTGTTGGTCGTTTTACCGCCTGAACTATTGCAATTTCGAGATCATGCGGCCGTTCGGCTTACTTCGTTCCCCCCACTCCGGTTCAGCGACCGGCCCACCGCACCCCCGAACTCCCACAACGGCACGCCGACCACTACCATGGAGGAACAATGATCGTCGACGAGGCACTCGCTGTAATCCGCCGACAGGGCGGCGAGGCGCTCCGGTCGGCCCTGGCCGGCGACGACCGGCTCGGCCCCGACCAGCTCGCCACACTGGACGATCCCGGTCTCTTCGGGCCGGCCAGCGTGGCCTGGCGGGTGCACGGCGACGCCGCCATGCTGATCGGCGGCCTCCGATCCCTCCTCATCCAGACCCTGCATCCCCTGGCCATGGCCGGAGTCTCGGATCACTCCGACTACCGCCACGATCCGTGGGGGCGGCTCCATCGCACCGGGCGCTTCATCGGCGCCACCACCTACGGCAACACCGACACGGCCGAGGCGTGGATCGAGATGGTCAGCCGGATTCACGATCGGGTGGTCGGGACGGCCCCGGACGGCCGCCCCTACGAGGCCAACGATCCCCACCTGCTCAACTGGGTTCACTGCACCGAGGTCGACAGCTTTTTGACGGCCTTCGAACGCTACGGCTACGGCCGACTGACCGACGCCGAGAAGGATCGGTATGTGGCCGAGATGGCCGAGGTCGGTCGCCGTCTCGGGGCCACCCCGCCGACCGACCGTGCCGAGTTGGCCGCGGCTCTCGAGATGTTCCGCGCCGAATGTGAATACGGTGATCAGGCCCGGGAGACGGTACGGTTCCTGATCCGCCCGCCGGTTCCGCTGCAGCTGCGCGGACCCTACGGTCTGATCGCCGTGGCCGCCGTGTCCAGCCTCCCGTCATGGGCCCGCTCCATGTTGCGGCTGCCGGCGCTCCCCGGCTTCACCATCAACCCACCGGCGACCGTCCTGACGAGGGCGATCGGCTGGCTGATGAGCGATCGAAGCGCCGATCTGGAGGATCACCTCATCGGCTGAGTATCGTTCGTGCTCGTGCAATTGGTCGAGCTGCAACAGTTGATGGACGAGCTCTACGGGGTTGCGGATCGGGAGCGTGGTGTTCCGGCCACGGTGGCCTGGCTGTGCGAGGAACTCGGCGAACTGGCCCAGGCGGTCCGCAAGGGCACCCGTGAGCAGCAGCTTCACGAGTTGGGCGATGTGCTGGCCTGGCTGGCCTCACTGGCCAACCAGCTCGATCTCTCACTCGACGAGGCGGTGGCCCGCTACGTCGACAACCCACCCTGACCCTCTCCCCCAACCGGCGGTTGCAGACCACCGAAACCGTACGCCACAACCGCCGGAATTCGTTGAGCGCGCCGACCCGCCCCAACTGGCGGTTGCAGACCACCGAAACCGTACGCCACAACCGCCAGGACGGGCTATGAGTCGATGACGCCGTCG
>JAOUGG010000075.1 GCA_029857855.1 Acidimicrobiia bacterium
TACCTCGGGAACGTTCACCACATCCGGCTCCCGCAACCATGACAACCCGGCTGCCTCGGTGGTGAAGAAGCCGTCGGGCGAGGCGGCGTGGGTCTTGGCGAACACCCGTCCCCCATCCACGAGATCGACCGCATAGGAATGCGCCACGTCGCCACCGCTCAACCGACGGCTCGACGCAACAGGCCCGATCCGTTCGGTGACAAAATCGGTGACTCGACGCTCCAGCGAGGCGGACACATGGTGATCGTAGTGGAACGAAGCGACGACGGTGACCGACTAGCGGAGCGTCACTCGGGACCGTGCCCGTTTGGTGGCCATCGCCTCGGCACGAGCGGCGAACACCCCGGCCATGACGATGAGCGTGCATCCGATGATCGTGAGCGCATCAGGTGTCTCCCCGAAGAAGGCGAGCCCGACGGCGACGGCGCCGACGACCGTCGTGTAACGAAACGGTGCCGAGACACTGAGGTCGCCAACGCGCACGGTCTCGATGACGAAGAGATAGCCAACGACAAGACACACACTGGCGACGACCAGGACGACCACGGCTCGCGTGGTGAGTGCACCCCATGCCGTGACGACTGAGACTGCTCCCGCCATCGCCGTGATGGCCACGGCGGTCAGCAGCGCAATCGCCAGAGGCGGCGTAGTCGCTTCGACTTGGTGAGTGGCGAACTCACGAACGACAAGCGCAGCAGCCGCCGCGATCACGAGAATTGCCCACGGCGAAAAACCATCCGGCGTTGGACGGATGACTGCGACGACACCGGCGAACCCAATCGCCACGAGAACGTACTGGCGTCGTGTCACGTTCTCGCCGCGCCGCGCGGCAACGACGGTGACCGCGAACGGGGCCGCCATCAAGATGGTGTAGGCGTTGGCGAACTCAATATGGACGATTGCGGCGAAAAAGGCCGCTGCCACCACGACCTCGGCCGCGACACGCAACACGAGCGGTCGGGTCAGGAACTGGCGGTCGAACCGCTGACGGCGCGCTCGACCAGCGATGACGAAGATGACGATCATCCCGCAACCGCGCAGGAACAGCGCCTGGTACACGTCGAGTCCATCTTCAGTCGCGACGCGTACCAGGCCGTCGTTGATGACCGCGGCGAACGATCCGAGCGCCATGTACAGCGCACCCAGTGCATTCGGCGGCAAGTCTCGAACCACGACCCGAATCGTAAGCCTCTCAGGTCCGGGCTGCAGAGAGATTCACACTCCTCGGCCAAGAGCGGCCCGCCAGCATCGCACCTCCCAACCGAAACCGGCTAGCGGGGAGATTCAGCGATCTGGAACAGAAACCTCCGGAGGCTCCTGTCGAGCCGCTCGATACGCTTGCGTCGAACGTCGGCACAGCACAACGCTGCGGCACGACTCGCGTGCGGACAAATGATCGTCGTGCACGAGGGCGACATTGTCGATCGGGTCCACAGAGCATTCCCGGGCGGTGAGGGCACTCGACTTCGCCGGTTTCCGCTCGGGTCCGCGACTCGTCGGCTGATGCCGATATGCGCCCACACAGCGAGCACTGCGTCTCGCTTCTGGGTCGTCGTGAACGGGGATCGTTGTCCCATGGGCCGCGTGTCCTCCTTCGGATCATGCAGCCTGACCGCCACTCATCCATGTGTCGTGGATGCCCGAAGGGTCGTACCGCGGTCTTCTGGTTTGTGCATCCACCCCGCTCGGTGAGGCAGCCTTTGCAGAGCCGGCCGCACAGCCTGCGGGGTTGAGACAATTGGGCGCCACTTGCTGTGCTGCCGCAGGCTGTACCGATCGGCCTCGGGTGGGCCAGGCTGCTCGACGCGGTCTTGCCTGATGCCGAGAGCCGCTTTTCGATCGTCGGGCATTCCTTTGGCGGGTCGGTCGCCATGAAGGCGGCTGCAGAATATCGCGGCCGGGTGGACCAGCTCGTCCTGATCGAACCGAACCCCTTCAATCTCCTCGCGCAGGCGCGCCGCGATCTTGCTTTTTCCGAGGCCATGACGCTGAGGAATTGCATCAAGGAGAACAGGGCCAAGGGCGATTGGGACGCGGCCGCAGCGATCTTTGCCGATTACTGGATGGGCAAGGGCAGCTGGGAGGCGATGCCAGAAGATCGTCGCGCCAAGTTCGCCTCAGCGCTGCACCCCAATTTCCATGAATGGGACGCCGTCCTGAACGAGGCAACCCCGCTTGCGACATGGCGCGATGTCCTGCCGGAGGCGACCACCGTGGTCATCGCCGAGGACACGGTACGGTCGATCCGCGAGATCGCCGAGCTGATGGCACAGGCCTGCCCAGACTGGCGGTTCGAGACGCTCGGGCAGGGTGCGCACATGGCCGCGCTCACGCTGCCCGAGACGATGAACCCGATCATCCGGGCGGCGCTGAGCTAGACACTGTCTGGACTCCCATATCGCCCACCCGATCCCATAGATTCTCCCGTCGGGTACGGCACCTACGGTCGCGGCGACCAGTCCCATGGTGCTCACCATGCCGACCGGTCGGGACTGCCCCTGATCGCCGGCTTGGTGGCGCGACGTTCTATGAATGACGGGCCTGGCTGTGCCATGCCGAAGGGCTCGCGTTCCGGTCTGATAGCCTAGGGCGCCCTAAAGTCCGGTCGATGGACCGGAACAACCGGCACGACCTTCCGACCCAGTTCGAACTCACGTGGCCAACCGTCCTCACCATGCGCGAACTCCGTGGATCGGCGACCAACAGCGAGATCAGCGACGAGGTCGTTGCCCGTGAGGGGTTCACCGAGGAACAGCAGGCAACCCGTCGGCGTCCCATCGAAGACGTAGGCGTTCCTGATCAGGAGATCTGGCATCGCGTCACCATAGTCGCGGTCAACGAACCTCGGCTAAGCCGAGCACCCGTGCCCGATCCCTCTAGACGGACGGTCTAGGCTGGACTCTCCCCCTGAAGGAGTGTGGGTTCCAATCCCACCCCGGGCACCAACAACAAGCAGGTCTTCCGTCGAACGGCTCCGAACCGACCCAGGCCGCTCGGTAATCACGCCGAAACTGAAACGCCCAAGCCCGCGCATAACGGCACGTCGGCGCTCGCGCTCGTTCGAGCGTCGAGTACCGATGTCGATATGCGCTAGTGATCCGACGCTTGGTCAGGGCGTCGCGACCCACACGAGACCGTTCCACAGCCCGTAGCCGTCATAGTGGCCGGCGAAGTCAAGGTCGACTCGGCGTTGCATGCCGAGCCTGTTCATAACTGCTTGCGAGCGGACATTCTCTGCTGCGGTGTAGGCGAGCACCTGAGGCAGGCCGAGCCGCTCGAAGGCGTCGATGAGCGCTGCGGTTGCAGCCTCCGTTGCGTAGCCATGGCCCCAAGCGTTTCTGGACAGTCGCCACCCGATATCCCAGTGCTCACCGAGCGGGTGATCGTCGGTGTGTGGGACGATTCCGCCGTAACCCAAGAAGCCGCCGAGTCGGTCCGTCACGACCCAGCGAGTGATCCCGTGCAAGGCGAACGTTTTCGAAACCGGTCGAGCTTGTCGTCGCTCGCGCCACGCGTGAGCGGCCCTCCGAGATCAGCCATCACGTCAACGTCAGCGTTCATCGTGGCGAAGTCGGCAGCGTCCGAACTGCGCCACGGTCGTAGCTTGAGTCGATCGGTCGAGATCTCGAACTCAGCCCTCCTCACCACCCGATAATGACACGGACCCGGCGCCGCAGTCCCCCGCCCATCGCCGCACATATTCGGGCGGCAAACCGCTCCAGATTGTGCGGTCTTGCACCGGTTGGCTATTCGCTCAGGTGGCACACCGCTTCGACGTTGTTGCCGTCGGGATCTCGTACGAAACCGCCGTAGTAGTTGGGGTGGTACTCGGGCCACAGTCGCGGCGGGTGTAGCACCTCGACGCCTGCTTCTTTGGCTGCCTCAAAGAATGCGTCTACGCCGGCTCGGTCGGGTGCGCTGAATGCGATGTGGGACTCGCGGAAGCCTTGTCCGGTTGTCTGCGGGCCGAGCCAGAAGTCGGGCATCGGTGGGACGCCGTATCCGATGGTGTCGCCGAAGTCCATGATTCTCTGACCGCCGATCGTGGCGAGTGTCTTGTCGTAGAAGGCTGCACTTGCGGCGATGTCAGCGCACTGTATGGAGAGATGATCAAGCACGCCACGAATTCTCGCGCGGCGGCGAGCCGACCGCTCGATAATGCTCTGCCGGTCGGCGGTGAACACCTGCGCGAGAACGGCACGTGAGGGCTCGGGAATCCGCTTCAGAACGCGCGCGGCCCGATCGCAGCCCGCCAGCGGCGCCGACGCGCTCCGCACTGCCGATAGTGCGTCGGTGCCGGAGACTCAGTCCTCGACCGGCGACCCGTCCGGTGCCTCGCTCAACAGCAGTCGACGGACTGCGTCGGCAACTGACTCGATGTCGACCGGGACAGTGGTATCGACCTCGACGAGCGGGGCATCGAGGTCGAGCGGCTGGGGAGGCCTCTTTCGCCACCCGGCAGTAGCTCTCTCGTCCTGGTGCTCGGGAAGATGCCTAGGATGACGGTCCGGGTCATCCCGATGGAGCCGGTAGCGCTCCCACGCGATCTCCACGGGGCACATGCGATAAGCCTGGATCAGCCCCTCGCCTAGGGCCTCGAGCGCGGACTCGGCCACGCCGGCGTGGAAGTGGGCTTCGAGGATCACGTCGCCGGCGAGGTCTTCGACCAGCTGGTACATGACCCCGTGAGCTGCCCGGCTGAGAGTGCTCGCCCACTTGCTGTCACCTGTACCGAGCGTGTCCATCAAGGACTCCTTGATCACATCCTTGGAAACTACCGGCAGCCCCATCGCTGACCCCAGCGACCTGGCCAGCGTCGTCTTTCCGCTACCAGGAATCCCGGCCACTGCGATGATTGTCACCGCCTGATCCAAGCACCCCCGTTGCTTCCGCGCCATGAGCGCAAGAACCGCACCCACGCGAGCGGCTACCCGCTCCAGAACGCGCGGCCACCCCGGATCGCAAGCTCGACAGCGGCGCCTTGCGTTCCGCAGTGCCGGATCCTTCGCTGGCTGAGCTGTGTGGCCCGGCTGTCGATATGCGTGGCCTTGGAGTCCTCAGCTCAGTCGCTGCGCGAGCCGTTCGATCGTTCCCAGAGTTCGCACGGTCGTTTGACCGAAGACCTTGTCCATGGCCTTGTGGATCTGCCCCAATTCGTTGAGCCCGGTCGGAGGCAGCCATTGGAGTTCGGCGCCAATCTGATGAACCTCGTGGTCATCCGGATACACGGAGTCGAGGTCGACGTCGTCGGTCGACTTCAAGAAGACGATCTGCGGCTTTCCACCAGCAGATCCGGTCCGCCCCTGGATCGGCGAGGATACGACAACCTTCTTCAGGTCGCCTGCCTTTCGCACGAACACCTCGACGTCATAGCCAAGCGCCGTCGCTAGCGTTCTTGAGATCTGCGAGCCATCCGCAGTGTCCACAGCACCGAGGATGACGTTTCCGCTCGCTTGATACGCAGAGACATCGTCGTAACCGGCGCCGGGGTCGAGGGGTCTAGATTGGATCTTGAGCGAAATGGGGCCGCGTGTTCAGACGAGCGACAGCAAGCGATCGAGATCTCCTCGACGAGATGACCTTGGCGGGGGCGAGGCATTGGGGTCACCACGACGAACATCCCGAGGCCTATGCGGGTTTGGCCGCGCAATTGATGGCTGAAGACGGCCCGGAACATCATCCCGTGTTCGTTCTGGAGGAAGACGGTGAGGTCATCGCGTTCTACGAGTTGCGCGACCGGGGCGATCACGTCGAGTTGCTGCGAATGTTCATGCGGAACGATCTGATCGGTCAGGGATACGGGCGCGTGCTGTGGAGCCATGCGGTCGATCAAGGCGCGCAGACGCACGACCGGATGCTGATCATGTCGGACCCGGGATCCGTCGGCTTCTACGCGGCGGTTGGCGCAACGTTCGAACGGAGCCAAGAGGTTGCTCCCGGATTCTCCCTCGGCATCTTCTGGCATGACCTCGGATGACTAGCCACTAGCGCGGAAGCGATCGGGTTGGAGAGGTCGCATCCCCGGGCGCTCGGTAATCGCGGTCTGAGAAGCCACCGGTCGCCGTCGCACCGGCGAAGCATGGGACGTCTGACTGCTGATGGGGGCGCATAATCCCACCCCATCGAGCGAGCACCATCCGTCCGAGAACGGCACCTACGCGAGCGGCTACCCGCTCCAAAACGCGCGCTCGCCCGATCGCATCCCGACGGCGGCCACGACCCGCTCGCCCACTGCCGGATCCGAGCGGGCGATGGGGCTCAGGTCGTGAACGTTCTGATCGGTTCTCCTGAAATACTCTTTGCCGGTGACGTCAAGTGATCCGGACCCTGAATCCGTGGTACTGCGACCAAGTTGGCACGCGACGGCCGCCATCGGACCCCTCGTCGCCGTCCTGCTTGTCCCGCTCGCTCTCGTGTTCGATGACAGCGTGGCAAGGGCGGTGGTGTACGCCGTCGTCTTCGGCCTCGTCTTCGCCCTCCTCGATCAGAGACGCGCAGTTGAGTTGACCCACGCTGAGGCGACGGTGCGTGACGTGTGGCGGCAGCGGTCGATCGCTCGAACCTCTGTGCGGGGCGTCGCCCGCGGTCAATGGTGGAACGGAGGAATACGTCTGTCGACCAGCGGCAAGGACTTCTGGTTGCGCGTCGGTGATCAGCCGTTTGGCCGGGTTTCCGACCAGCGTCTCGGCGTCGTCGAAGGTTGGGCAGCGATGGCCAACTCGGATGCTGCGCGAGCTCGTGCTCCACATCGTCGACCAAGGAACGCTCGAATCCCGCCCACCTGCCGATGAGAGACTCGCCCGCGTTCTGGTGGACCAGCTCCATCCAATCGAGGTCACCCCCCTTCGTCTGCGGATTCCCACCGACTCCGCTGGTGCAGATGTCGCCCTGCGGCTCCGCAGAGAACCAGGTGCCGACCTCGACGCCCTCGCACGCGACGCGGGTGTGAGCCGACGCACTCTCGAACGTCAGTTTCACGAACAGACTGACATGAGCCTGGGTCGATGGCGGCAGCGCCTCCAACTCATGGTGGCGATCGAGCTGCTTGCGAGCGGGGCTTCGGTCAGCGAGGCCGGGTGGACAGTCGGGTACTCGTCCACGAGCGCGTTTGTCACCGCGTTCCGACGACAGATGGGAATCACGCCTGGGCGCTATTTCAACTCAGAGGAATCGGCCCCGACGGTATTCCACGCCTCCTGACCATCGGCCCGGCCAGCGTGACTTGAACGCCGAGGTCGCCCGTATCGCCTCATCACTCGAGCTTGCACGGCTGTTCGTGATCGGCACATCGGATCGAGGCCGGGCGCTCCATAGTGCGGTAAGGCGTCTGAAGACCGGAAGCTCGATGCCCACCCGTCCAGACTCAGATCGCAATAAGCCGCTCGAACGCTGCTTCAAGGAAGTGACCAGTTGTCTCGCGTCGTGCAGCTTCGTCGCCCGGCGCCAAGCCCCAGCGGTGCATCGCTGACAGCGCTGTTGAAGACACGTAGATGTCCCACAGCGGTAGATCGTGTTCGTCGAGCTGCAGATTCGAGGCGAGATACGACGCCGTGAATCGTTCGGATCCCTCGGCACCGTAGGCGCATGCGAGTTCAACCCGGGCGCACGCTAGGTCGGCCAGCGGGTCTCCCCACATCGCGTCTTCCCAATCGAGGACAGCGACGAGGTGACCGCTCTCGAACATCACGTTGCCGGGCCAGAAGTCACCGTGAAGAAGCACGGACGCGTTCGGATGCCGTTCGACTCCGGCATGGAGAACTCGCTTGATCGAGCGACCGATCTGATCGTCGAGCAGATACTTCGGAAGCGCCTCGACCGGGTCCTCGATCTGTGCGATTCCTGGAGCGCTGAGGCGGTCGGGCTCGACATGGTGGAGACGTGCGAGGTAGCCGGCCATCTGGAGCAACGCGGCGGCGAGGTCGATCTCCGCCACCTGGGTCGTTCCCTCGACCCACTCGCTAACGAGCCATGGACCGTCGCAAGTCTCGCTGCCATGCAATGCGAGCGGGCGGGCGACCGCCAAACCCTCGCCCGCCAACTCCTGCGTCAGGTGGAACTCCTTGGACGCAACGAGGCTGGTGTGCTCCTTGCTGGCTCTGTTGGTGTGTTGGCGGAACACCACCCTGCGGTGCACGCCAGCCGCCGACTCGAGCGCGAGCACGGCAAGAAACGCCGAGCTTCCTCCAGCGAGCGGTTCCACGGCTACTGAAACGACATCGGGCATCACCGATCGAGCGGCGGCTCGCATGTCTGATGAAACAGCCACGGAACAATCGTACGCACGTACCTACAACCTCCGGGCCACGCATATCAGCGCCGCTCAACGCCACTGGACGGTGCGCGCTAACGGCACGTACGCGATCGGTCATCCGCTCGGGATCGTGCGACCTCATGCGGTGGCCGCCTGGGGTGTCGCTATGTGCGGAACACCGCCTTGCCGACCGCCACGATCGCTCTTTCGATTGTGGCCGCCTCAGCCTCCGGCAATTGGCAGTCAGCGCGAAGGGTTCGCAACGCTTCGTAGACCTCGCCCCATCCGTCGGTAAGCCCATTGTTCCCAATCCAGGCGGGGAGAAGTCGAGCGAGTGCGTGCAACTGGCGTCGTTCGCACCACGCTTCGATGAGACCGGCGACCTCCAGGGGCACATCAGTCTCAGGAACGGACACGCAGCACAGGTTGGTGCATGGAGCGCCAGTTCGCAACTGGCGAGTCCGGCGCTCCTATCGCCGGACGAGCTCCC
>JAOUGG010000768.1 GCA_029857855.1 Acidimicrobiia bacterium
TGCGCTGTCCCCTCCGACGAGATACTGGTCGACGCCAACACTGCGGCTTCGGCGTCGACAGGGCGTTGGTCACTTGTCGATGCCACCGACGTCATCGATCTCGACGGTCAGGCCATGCCGTTGTTCACGGTCGCATCACGGCGCAACGTCGAAGCAACGGCCGGTGCCGAGGCGGATTGAGGTTGGCATCACCCGGCCTGGTCGGTCCTATGACGGTTCCACCACCGGGAGTGGGATCACGTCGACCGGGTCGGGCGCGGTGTCAAAGGGCAGACCCAAGGCACCGGTGGGAGCGGCCGACAACCAGCCGGAAAAGAGCTGGTGGACCGACGCCGCACCGACGATCGGCTCCTCAGGACTGGGAAACAGTCGAGGAAACAGCACGAACGGATACATCTGCTTGCCGCCGAGCCCTCCGTGGAAGCCGATCAGCTCTTCGAATGCCGCGCCCTCGTCGGACTCGGGATCATAGAAGCTGTTCACCAGGATGTCGGGCGCATTGCTGAACGAGTCGGTGCGCGCCACATGGGAAGCGGCCCGAGGGCCGAACGGTTCGAGGGGGTCGGTTCCCTCCACCCGCCCGTCTTCGAGATAGTGAATGCCTTGTCGACCGATGACGAGCCCACCGTAGGCCTCGGAGCGGATGAGGAGGAATCCGATCCCAGGGTGCTCGATGAGTCCCCTGATCAGCCCCGGATAGCGGTTGCTGATCTGTTCGAGGGTGCCTCGACCGGCGATCTCGGGAAATGAGATCAGTCCGAGGTTGCCCGATGCCAGGATGACGAGCTCTTCGGCCTCTCTGGAGCCGGTCCGCCCGGCGTCGTCGCGGCTGGGTCCGAGGACGACCTCACCATCGACCGTACGGCTCGTGAGTGTGGTTCTGAGCAGCCTGGCCAGGCGGCTGTCCTCTTCGCTGATGGCGTCGCTGAGGACACCGTTGAGATTGCCCCAGCCCTCATCGGTCATCCGAGGCGCATCGACGATTTGGCTGCGATCCACCAACGATGCCACGAGATCGGGCAGGCCAAATCCGTACCGCTGCAGGAAGGTCGCCCCCTGGGTCTGCCCGTGATCGGACAACACAACCACGTGATAGGGCCGGGGTGCCTCGGCGATGGCCCGCTCCAATCGGGCGAGCTGTTGATCCAGCCGGTAGAGCGTCTCCAGGGCATCGGGGGCGGCGATGCCCGAGTGATGGGCCACCTCGTCGTAACCGACGAAATCGACGTAGGCCGCCGGCACACCGCGGTAGATGTCGCCGAGCAGCGTGTAGACGGTCAGGTCGCGCAGGAGCACGGTGGTGGCCGCCCGAAGCAGCGGGTAGACGCCGCCCCGTTTCATTCGAGGCTGAATGTCTCGCCGTCGTGCCCGCTGGGCGGCGGCGATTTCCCTGGCGATGTCGGCGACGCTGAGCACGATCAGTCTGGCGATGGCGTAGGGGTCGGCCACGAAGTAGGTGAAGCCTCTGCCCTTCGGTCTCGATCGGTCGGCGATGGTACTGAAGGTGAACATCGAGTCGTGACTATCTCCGGAAAAGACATTGGAGCGCGAGACGCCACCCGCAGCCAGGAGGCCGTCGCCGGTCGAATGCCGGCGCTCGATCTCGGCCGCATCGCTGGGCCGGTTGGAGGTGAAGACACGCTTCGCCTCCTTGTCGTACCATCGAAATGCGGGCATGTCGGTGTTGTCGCCGTGGAGGATGCCGGCCTGGCTGGCGCCGGTTTGCGACGACAGATCGCACTCCCAGCCGATGATCCGATGCGATCCGGACCGAACCCACCTGGCCAGCGTCGGCATGTACCCCTCGCCGATGGCCCGGCGCAGCACCGCTTCGGACAGTCCGTCGATCTGAAGAAACAAGATCCCAGGTTCGTGGTTCGGATCGGCAGGTTCGAGCCGCTGCACCATGCGCCGGATCATCCGGCGACGCCAGACCTCGTCGTCATCGATGGCCAACAGGCTGCCCATGGCGGCGCCGACGGCGGTCATACCGATCGACGCCAAGATCGCCGTGCCGAGACCGTCGACGTCGAACCCGGGCACAATCTCAGCAGCGAGCAGCAGGATGGCGCCATTGGCAACCAGACCGAGGAGACCGACCGTCCACAGGATGAGCGGGGCGGCGAAGCGGGCGAGGACCGGCCAAAGGACGGCGTTGAGGACCGCGATCGTGACGACGGCCAGCGCGGTGGCCCTCCAGCCCTGCAGATCGAAATCGGGTAGGATGCGGGCCATAACAAACAGGTTCAGCGCCGACACGATACAGACGGCAACGATGCGCCCGAAGCGGAGTTGTCGCAGGGCGGACGATGGCGCGGGACGGGGGTCGGGGGCGCTCATTGGGGCAGGATAACGTACAATGAGCGCCGGCGGTTTCAAGGGGGTTCAGTGCGGAGGTGGCAATGTCGGATGAACTGATCTTCCTCGTCGTGGTCGTGGCCCGGCTCGGCGTACCGCTGCTCATTTTGCGGTTCCCCCTGCCGGCGATCCTGTCGGCGCTCGTCCTGGATGCGGCCGATCAAACCATCTTCCAGAACAACACCGACCTGGACCTGACCAATTACCAGGGTTACGACAAGGCGCTAGACATCTACT
>JAOUGG010000769.1 GCA_029857855.1 Acidimicrobiia bacterium
GGCACGGAACTTCGAATGGCTCGGTCGCCTCGGCGTCCCTGGTATCTTCGATGGGCGACACCGCTTCGAGCTCAGGCCGATACCGTCAGGGGGCACTCGCGTTGTCCATACCGAACGGTTCCGGGGCTGCTCGTCCGACCGTTGCGAAAATCGCTCGACACCCAAACTCTCGAGGGATTCGGAGCCATGAACGCCGCGCTCAAGACCAGAGCCGAAACATTCGACCGGGGTGGATCATGACCCCGCCAACCATGGCAGGCTGGAATCTGGCGCTGCGGTTCGGTCTCGAACTCGGAGCGCTCGCCGGCATGGGTTTCGCCGCCTGGACCTTCACCTCCGGCCCCGCTCGCTGGGTAGCGGCCACGCTTGCCCCTGTCACCGCAGCGATCATCTGGGGCGTCTTCAACGTGCTCGACGATCCCAGCCGTTCCGGCGCAGCTCCGGTGGAAGTCAGTGGCTGGGTTCGACTCGCCATCGAACTCCTCGTGCTGGGAGGAGGAGCCGCCGCCTTCGCGTTCGCGGGACGCCGCAACATCGCCATCGCGTTCGCCCTCCTCATCGTGTTCCACTACGCCGCATCGAGTAACCGAATCGAGTGGCTCATCCAGAGTGATGGCGATTCGGCCATCGGGTCCTCGGGCAGCTTGTGACCACAGATCGTCAGCGAGCCGGCCGACTTCGGCGATACCGGCGACACGTTCCCATGCTGGCGTTGGTGACGGCGCCGGTGTTCATGGTTGGACTCGGCGACCACGAGGTTCGAGAACACCGACGACATGGTCGCCAACAAAGGTGTCGGAGCACACCCGCTCGCCGACCCCCTGACGGCCTTCCTGCCGTTCATGGACTCACCATGGCCGTCGGACTACATCCGCGACTGCGACCATGGGTCGATGTGGCTCAATCGTTTCCTGTTCGACGGCAACCCACCGTCGGGGCTGATCGGCCCGGCACCCGCAACGAGGACCGCTTCCTTGGCTTCGCCAACGCTACGGCCGTCGCTCCGGAACCGGCGAGGGTCGACATGTTCGCTCCAAAGAGTGCTTCACCGATCGTGGTCACCTGAGCCGTCGCGATCGCCGGCCCGGTGACCTTGGGCCCTACCGCTCCCTTCCGTGAGACAAGACGATCGACCTATCGCCGCTCGAAATGGAGGCCAGGTGTCAAGCTCGCGAAAACGGGTTGGAGGTAGCTTGAGCGTGGGGAGCCTGATTGGCCAACGTCTTGTCACGGTGTGTCCATGAGGCCGGGGTCAGGACCGACAATCATCGCCATTGGTGGGCACTCGCTGCTGGCCCCGGATCTTCCCCCGACGGTGGCGAATCAGTTCGCGACGACCGCCGACGCGATGAAACCGGTGGCCGATCTCCTCGGCCGGGGCGAGCACCTGGTGCTAACGCACGGCAACGGGCCGCAGGTCGGCTTCATGCAACTCCGATCCGAGCTGGCCCGCCACACGCTTCCGGAGGTGCCCCTCGACTCGCTGGTGGCCGACAGCCAGGGAGCGATGGGCTACATGATCGAACGGGCGCTGCGAGCGGAGTTGCGTCGGCGCAGCATTGAGGGTCCGGTCGTCACCATCGTCACCGAGGTCGAGGTTGATCCGGACGATCCCGCGTTCGACAGCCCCAATAAGCCGATTGGTCGCTTCTACACGCCCAGTGAAGCGGAGTCCCTGGCTCGCGAGCGGGGATGGCGATTGATGGAGGACCCGAAGCGTGGGGTACGAAGGGTGGTCGCTTCTCCGATGCCCCAGCGAATCGTGCAGCTCTCAACCATCGAACAGCTCTGCGAACTGGGGATCACGGTGATCTGCTGTGGTGGCGGGGGCATCCCGGTCAGCCGGGGTCAGGACGGAGACATCATCGGCCAGGAGGCCGTGATCGACAAGGACCGGGTGAGCATGCTGCTCGCCGTGCGGCTCGATGCCCCCCGGCTCGTCATCACCACCAGCGTCGATTACGTGTACGAGGACTTCTACTCGGACGTACCGAAGCCACGGCCCAGGTTGACCTGTGCCGAGGCTCGATCACTGCACGCCCAGGGGCAATTCGCACCGGGCAGCATGGCCCCCAAGATCGAGGCCGCCATCGGCTATCTGGAAGCCATTGACGGTGAGGTGATCATTTGCCTGCCAGAGCACCTCGTCGAGGCGATCGACGGTCGCGGGGGTACCCACATCACCAGGGCGTGAGCGGCCGCGAAAGGCCGCCGACCACGAGAAGAGAGGTTGCACATGAGCGAAGTTCAGGCACTGGGGTCGCTTGACCAGGGCGCGCTCGATGCGCTGCTCGGCCTGAGTCTGCTGACGACCCAGGAGTGGTCGACCACCGATTTGGCCACGGTGCGCGAGCTGTCCCGGGCGCTGGCTCGACTTGATCGGCTGGGCATCCGCACGCCGCTCTGCCCGAACGAGCTGGCGTGGGCGGTCTTCTTCGACAAGTCGACTCGCACGAAGAGCGCCTGGGGTGGGGCGGCCGCTCGGCTCGGCATGCAACCGGTGATCGTCGACGGATCGTCGACCCAGGTCTCCCACGGTGAGACCGCCGTCGAAACCGGTGCGATGCTCGGGATGAACGCCCACGCGATGGGGA
>JAOUGG010000771.1 GCA_029857855.1 Acidimicrobiia bacterium
TGGCCCGGGGCACCTGGATCTTCCCGGTGAAACCGTCGATGCGGCTTGTGGCCGACACCGTACTGTTCGCCAACACCGAGACCCCCCGGTTCAACGCCATCTCGATCGCCGGGGCCCACGTGCGAGACGCCGGGGCCACCGCCGTGGAGGAGATGGGCTACACCCTGGCCAACGGTTTGGCCTACGTCGAGGAGCTGCAACGCCGGGGCGGCGACCCCAACCACTTCGGGCGGCGGCTCAGCTTCTTCTTCTACGTGCACATGGACCTGTTCGAGGAGGTGGCCAAGTTCCGGGCCGGGCGCCGCCTCTGGGCCAAGCTGATGGCCGAACGCTGCGGCGTCACCGACCCCAAGGCTCAGCAGTTCCGCTTCGGAGTGGTGTGCGGCGGGTCGTCGCTGACCGCATCCCAGCCACTCAACAACGTGGTCCGGGTCACGGTCGAGAACCTGGCCGCCGTGCTCGGCGGGGCCCAGTCGATCTTCACCTGCGCCTACGACGAGGCCTTCCAGATCCCCACCACCGAGTCGGCCGAACTGGCGTTGCGAACCCAGCAGATCATCGCCGAGGAGTCCGGTGTCGCCGCCTCGGTCGATCCTCTCGGCGGCAGCTACCTGGTCGAGCAGCTCACCGACGCCATGGAAGCCGAGATCCTGGCCGTCATAACCGAGCTCGACGAGTATGGCGGCGTCGTCCCCGCCATCGAGGACGGGTACCTCCAGGCCAAGATCGCCCGCCGGGCCCGGGAGCGGAAGGAGCAGATCGACTCGGGGGAACGGCCGATCGTCGGGGTCAATATTTACGACGACGATCGCCGCCCCGACATCGGGGAGACGTTCACCCTCGATCCCGAATCGAGCTGTCGCACGATCGAGAAGCTGGAGCGGCTGCGGGCCGAGCGTGATCAGGCCCGGGTCGGCGAGGCGCTGGCCGGTCTCGCCGAACTGGCGGCGGTCGACGACGTCAACCTCATGCCGCGGATCATCGAGTGCTGCCACGCCGAGGCCACGGTGGGGGAGATGGTGGCGGTACTCAAATCGCAGTGGGGAGAGTTCGATGAGCCGATCAGGTTCTGATGCCGATTCGCCACCAAGTGCCGTGGACCTCCGCCGCAAGCGCATCCTGATCGCCAAACCGGGGCTCGACGGCCACGACGTCGGCGCCAAGGTGATCGCCCTGGCGCTGCGAGACGCCGGCGCCGATGTCATCTACACCGGTCTGCGGCGCAGCGCAGAGTACATCGCCCGGGTCGCCATCGACGAGGGGGTCGACGCCGTTGGGCTCAGCATCCTGTCGGGAAGCCATCTCGATCTCGTGGCCCAGACCCGGGAGGCGCTGCGGGCCGCCGATGCCGAAGACGTCGTGCTCTTCGTCGGCGGCACCATCCCGGCCGACGACCACGAGCCGCTGCGGGCCCTCGGCGTCGCCGAGGTGTTCACCGCCGAGGACCGCCTGGACGACGTGGTGCGACGAGTGGCCGAACGGCTGTGACGGTGTCCCGGTGACGGTGAACCGCCGCGAGCTCGGGCGGCGGCTCAACAGGCTCACCGACGCCTCGGTGGCCGAGGTTCTCACGGTTCGGGGCGATGAGCCCCTGGCCGGACCGGGCGGCCCCCGACGTGTCGGCTTCACCGGTCCGCCCGGCGCAGGCAAGAGCTCGTTGATCGGGGCGCTGGCCCGGCGCCGGGTCGAGCACGGCGTGAACCTGGCCGTGTTGTGCATCGACCCGACGAGCCCGCTCACCGGCGGGTCGATCCTCGGCGACCGCATCCGGATCGATGCCGACCTCGACGTCTACGTGAGGTCGGTGCCGTCGCGTCAGGCCAACGACGGCCTCACCGACAACCTGCCCGACTTGCTGGCCGCACTCGACGGCGCCGACTTCGACGAGATCTGGGTGGAAACCGTCGGCGTCGGGCAGGCCGCCTACGGTGTCCGCCGGTGCGTCGACACCGTCGTGGTGCTGGTATTGCCCGGATCGGGCGACACCGTCCAGGCCATGAAGGCCGGCATCCTCGAGATCGGCGACGTCCACGTCGTCACCAAAGGAGATCGCCCGGGGGCCGAACAGACGGCGGACGAACTGGCCGCCATCGTCGACGAGGTGATCGTAACCTCCACGGTCGACGGTCGCGGACTCGACGACCTGCTCGCTGCGCTCGACCGGCACCACGTGCACCAACGCCGCAGCCCCGATCACGATCGGGTCCGCTATGACGTCGAGCGGTTGATCACCCGTCGGGTCCGGGAGCTGCTGAACGATCTGGACCCCGGCGACCGTACGCTCGGAGCGGCCTACCGAACCATTGTCAACGCGCTGGAAAGCGAGAACTCATGAGCACCGTCAGCTTGAATCTGGATGGCAAGGTGATCCTGGTGACCGGGGCGGCCCGGGGCCTGGGCCGCGCCTACTGCGAGGTGCTGGCCGCTCACGGCGCCAGGGTCGTGGCCGGTGATATCGCCGACCGCACCGCCACGATCGAGTCGGTGACGGCGGCCGGGGGCGAGGCGCTCGGTGTCGGGCTCGACGTGACCGACCCTGCATCGTGCGAGGCGGCGGTGGCGGCGACGCTCGACTCGTTCGGCGGGCTC
>JAOUGG010000770.1 GCA_029857855.1 Acidimicrobiia bacterium
AAGGTCATCGTCGTGCTCGGACTCGATGACGCAATCCCCATTGGTTAACCTTTTCCGATGACACCAAGCAGCCCATCCGATGGCGCCCCGGCAGATGACGGGGGTGCCGGTCGGCCGGTTGTGGTGCTCGCCTTCGACAAATTCCGCGGCACAGCCACCAGCTTCGATCTCGGTGAGGCGGCGGCCGAAGCGGCCCGCAACGCGGGTTGGGATCCCCGTGTCGTGCCCCTCGCCGACGGCGGGGAGGGCACGCTCGATGTCCTGGGTGGGCCCAACAAGGTCACCCGGGTCGCGGGCCCGCTCGGTGAACCTGTCGATGCCCCGTGGCGGCTCGACGGCCGCGAGGCGTTCATCGAGATGGCTGCGGCCTCCGGCCTCCAGCTGGCCGGCGGGGCCGAGGGCAACGATCCACTGGAGGCCTCCACCGTTGGCACGGGGCAGCTGATCGCGACCGCGGTCGAGTTGGGGGCCAAGACGATCCATGTGTTCCTCGGGGGGTCGGCCACCACCGACGGTGGCCTCGGTGCCATCCGAGCTCTGGAGAACAAGGCCCGGATGCGGGAGATCGACCTCGTCGTCGGTTGCGACGTCGACACCCGTTTCGTCGACGCTGCTCGGGTCTTCGGGCCGCAGAAGGGGGCCACGAAGGCACAGGTCGAGCTGTTGACCCGCCGGTTGGAGCGTCTCGTTCAGCTCTACCGCGAGGAATTCGACGTCGACGTGTCGGAGATCGCCGGCGGGGGAGCGGCCGGTGGTCTGGCCGGCGGACTGTGTGCCATCGGCGCCCGCCTCCAGTCCGGGTTCGAGATCCTGGCCGAGAAAGCCGATCTGGATCTCCATCTGGCTGAAGCGTCGATGTGCGTGACCGGCGAGGGAAAACTCGACCGGCAGTCCTTCGACGGCAAGGTTGTTGGCGGCATATTCACCTGGTGTCGAGATCTGGGGGTACCGGCCGCAGCGGTCGTCGGCATGGTCGCCGAGGGAACCGAGCCGCCCGACGAGCTCGCCGTCCACTCCCTGGTCGAGCGATACGGGACCGAGCGGGCGATGGGGGAGACGATTGAGCTGGTGGCCGACGAGGTGGCTCAGATCCTGGTCGAACGGGGTCGAGACCGGGAGGTCGTCGATCAGGAGATCGTCGAGACCTAGGAGTCCGTCGAGGCCTGGGAGGTCGGCAGGTCGCTCAGGCCGATCGGCCTCGGCGCCAGAGGTAGCGGCCGACCCAGGCCATCACCGCAACGGCGATCACGACCACGATCACCTCGACCACCAGGGTCAGCAACCGGAAGGCGGCGTTGGCGGCGAGGAACAGCAGGAGCACGACGGCGACGGCCACCAGCGCGGTGGGCAGCAGCGGCGGTCGCACTGGCCGGTTCTCGGTCATCGAACCCAGGATAGGTCGGGCCTTTCGCCGGCCTGACGCGCCCGCTGAGTCATTGGGCTTATTCCGCTCATGGATCTTGGTTGGCGGACCGACGGATATCGAGCACGGCCACCGGTTCCACGTGACGGTGGCCCGGTCTTTGACCGGGAAGCCAAGCGGCTTCCCGGCATCACAGGTCACGCGGGAACCTGAGCGGTCCGGTGCCGCCCACACCGAAGTCGGAGTGAGGTGGCGCCGGATTGCTCGCGTCCGGCCGCAGGATTCGGTCGCGCCCGACAACCGCTGCGGAATTTCCGAGCCGAGGTCGCAGCTAGCACTCTCGACGCTAGAGTGCTAACGCATCAGTCCACTGCTTCTTCGAAGCCTTTGTTTTCAGCATGGAGGACGCCACAAACATGGCGAAAGACATTTCCTTTGACGCCGATGCCCGCCGCAAGCTCGAGGCGGGAATGAACACCCTGGCCCATGCGGTCCGGGTGACGCTGGGGCCGAAAGGCCGCAACGTCGTTCTCGACAAGAAGTGGGGCGCACCCACCATCACCAACGACGGCGTTTCGATCGCCAAGGAGATCGAGCTGGAGGATCCGCTCGAGCGGATCGGGGCCGAGTTGGTCAAGGAAGTGGCGAAGAAAACCGACGACGTCGCCGGTGACGGCACGACGACCGCCACGGTGCTGGCCCACGCCATGGTCACCGAGGGTCTGAAGAACGTGGCCGCCGGCGCCAATCCCATGTCACTCAAGCGTGGTATCGAGGTCGCCGCTCAGGTCGCCGCCGAATCCATCGCCGACATGTCGATCGAGGTCGACTCCAAGGAGCAGATCGCCCAGGTCGCGGCCATCTCGGCCAACGACCGCAAGATCGGCGAGCTGATCGCCGATGCCATCGACAAGGTGGGCAAGGACGGCGTCGTCACCGTCGAGGAATCCAACACCTTTGGCATGGATCTCGAGTTCACCGAGGGTATGCGGTTCGACAAGGGCTACATCTCCCCCTACTTCGTGACCGACACCGAACGTATGGAGGCCTCGCTGGAGGACGCCTACGTGCTGCTGGTCAGCTCGAAGATCTCGGCTGTCCGCGACCTCGTGCCGGTGCTCGAGAAGGTCATGCAGACCGGCAAGCCGCTCGTCATCATCGCTGAGGACGTCGACGGCGAGGCTCTGGCCACCCTGGTCGTCAACCGAATTCGGGGCACGATCAAC
>JAOUGG010000772.1 GCA_029857855.1 Acidimicrobiia bacterium
CCCTGCATCCCCCACTCTCCGAATCCCAGGGTGTAGATTCGCGACCGATCCCGCCCAGACCGATCGGTCGGGCAATTCTCCCCGGGGCGCCGAATTTTGCGTGAATTGGTGACCTTCGTCACGAATTCGCCGAGTTGCGAACCGGTCGCGGGGTCAGCGGCCCCGCACGATCGAACGCTTGTGTTCGATGAAGTCGACGAGCACGTAGTCGCCCAATGTCTCGGGATTGGTGTAGAACGCCCGTCCCTTGTTGAGTGACGTCAGGCGCTCGACAAATCCTCGCAGCCCGCTATCCGGGTCGAGCATGAAGGTGTTGATCGTGATACCGGCCTTCGTGCATCGCATCACTTCCGCCATTGTCTGATTGATGGTCTCCATCGTGGGCGGGTAGTTGAACTGGGGGCGACCATCGGCCAAAAGGTGTGCCGTCGGCTCACCATCGGTGATCATGATGATCTGCTTGGTACCGCTCTCCTGCGAAAGCATCTGCCTCGCCAGCATGAACCCGTGTTGCATATTGGTGCCGTAGTCGTAGTCCCAGGAGACCTCGGGGAGTTCGGAAGCGTTCAGCTTGCGGGCGAGCGCGGCAAAGGTGACGATCCCAAGGTAGTCCCGCGGATACTGGCTGGTGATCAGCGCGTGGAGCGCCATCGCCACCTTCTTGGCCGGCAGGAAGTTGTCGCGCATTGGCATCGACAGCGACAGATCCAGCATGAGCACGGTGCTGGATCGAACCTGACGTTCGGTGCGCTCTATCTCGAAGTCGTCGGGGGTCAACCGCACCGGGGTCCCACCACCGCTGCGACGGATGGCATTGCCGACCGTGCGCTCGATGTTGAGGTTGAACGGGTCGCCGAACTCGTAGGCCTTCGTGGAGTAGTTGCGTTCGTGGCCGATTCCGCTCACGTCGATGTTGTGCTGACCGAGCTTGTCGGCCGAGAGCCGTTTGAACAGCTCGCCCAGCGCCTGCTGACCGAGCCGCCGCAAACCGCGCGGTGTCAGCTCCAGCCGGCCCTCCTTGTTCTGGATGAGCCCTTGTTCCTCGAGGAGGCGGGTCAGCTCGGAGATGCGTTCCAGGCTGGCCGCGGACTTGTCGCCGAGCAGCCGACGCACCTGGTCCATGTCCGCTTCGGCCAACGCCTGCGGGCTGGTGACCTGACGGAGGAACTGTTCCAGTTGATCCAGGTCGCTGAGGTCTCGCATCATCGACGAGGCGTCGGCAAGGCCCAGCGGATCGAAACCGGAGAAGTCGTAGCCCTGCTGCCACCCGGCGTCGGGGAACATCTGCTGCAGGTTCTGGCCGAGTCGGGAAGCCTCGAAGTTGAGGTCCATGTCCTCCATGAGCTGGTTCGACAAGTCCATCAGCTGCTGGCGCTGCTCAGGCGTCATCGAATTCAGCATGGCCTGCATGGCCGCCATCTGGCGGGCCAGGTCCTCCAGGAGCTCGTCGAGGGTCTGAGGGTTGTTGGGGAAGAAGTCGCCGTAGGACTCCATGAAGGCGTCGAAGTTGGGCTCCTCGTCGTTGGCCCGCTGCTCCAGCATCCGGTTGAGCTCGGCCATCATGTCTTTCATGCGGGCCAGCTCTTCGGGGCTCATGTTCGACATGGCGTCGGCCATCTGGCCGAACTGCTGGTTGACCAGCTCCTGTCGCAACCGGTCGAGGAGCTCGTCGAAACGCTGCTGGGCTTCGCTCGACTCGAACTCGTAGTTCTGCAGCCCCCGAACCTTGCCGGCCAGATCCTGGGGCAGCATGTCGAGCTGCATGTGTTTCTCGGCCGTCGTCGCCTTGGCGTTCTCCGCGGCACGACGTCGATCATCGGCGAGATCGGGATCGGCCAGCTCGATGTCGGCCAGTGCGGAGCGATCGTCGAGTGACTGTCGTTCGGAGTCGACGAGGTCGTTCAACTCCGTGTTGATCTCGTCGTAGACACCGCCGAGGTCGTAGTTCTCGAGGCGCTCCTGCCGTTCCTCGCGTAGCTTGCGGAGGATCTCACGGAGCCCTTCGATCTCGCGGCCGTCGCGATCGGAGAACCCGTCGTGCATCAGCCGCCGCAGGGCGGACGCCGGGTCGCCGTGGTACATCAGATCGTCCGACAGCTCGGCCAGGACGTCGAGGGCGTCGAAGTCGAAGCCGCTCTGGGTGCCGTCCCATCGGGAGTAGCGGAATCGCTGGCCTACCATTCCTCCACACTACTGGTCGATCCCCGGTTGGGTCCCATCGGTTCGAGCCGGGCGACCGGGACCGGTCAACGACGGAGAGGTTCGAGCACGGTGACGTAGTCGACGAGGCGGGCCGCCAGTTCGAACGCCAGCTCCGGGTCGTCGAGGTCAGGCTCGATCCAGCACTCCGACAGTCGACGCCAGTTGACGGCACCGAGAAACGGCGCCAGCTCGGCCGTGGCGCCCAGCTCGTTGCGCCACGTCGTTTCGGACCGGGCCAGCACCGCTGCGACCTCGGTGTTGCGGGTCTCGTCGCGGTGCTCACTGTGGAAGCCGATCTCCACCGCCGCGCCCTCGCCGCCGTCGACATGGCGGCGTGACAGGAGCTGCACCTCGTAGTGCTCACGGCCCGGCTTCTCGGTGTCGAA
>JAOUGG010000774.1 GCA_029857855.1 Acidimicrobiia bacterium
GCAGACCCGGGTGTCGACTCCGGCCCAGTGCCGGTGTTGGGCTTCGAGCACCGATTCGAGTTTCGCGTCGACCCTCTTGGCCACCGACAGCAGTTGATGGGGAACCTGGGTATCGGTCACGGTGTGGGGGGCCAGCTCATTCGTCTGCTCCGTCGTCACCGTCGTGGTCCACCCCGGCATGGTCGTCGTCGCCATCGTCGGAGTCGCCTCCGTCGATCACGAGCAGGTCGGCCACCACCTGATCGACATCGGCGGTCACCACCGCCAGACGCTCCCGGCAGAAGCGCACGAGCTGCACGCCCCGGGCGACCCGCTCGGCCAGACGATCGACGTCGATGTCGGCGTCCTCCAGATCGTCGAGCAGCTCCTCCAGCTCCTCCAGCGCCTCGCCATAGCGCAGCCCCGAAGCGGGCGCCGGTGAGTCGGGGATTTCCGTTGGATCTGCGGCCATGGTTTCAGTCGCCAACTTCTCGTTCCGGGTCGGTGGGGGCGATCGCATCGACGGTGCTCAGAATCGTTCCGTCGGCGGTCACCGTGCGGATGCTGTCACCCACCGTAACCTGACCGGCACTGCGAACGAGCGTCGCCGATCGGTCACCGTCGAGGTAGGTGATCGTCCACCCCCGCCGCAAGGCCACCATCGGATCGTTGGCCTTCAGCCGGACCTCGGCCAACTCCAACTCGCCGCCGGCTCGTTCCAGGAGCCGGATGGGCGCCCGCTGCAGCCGGTAGGTCGACTGTTCGAGCCCGACCCGCTGCTGCTCGACCGCACGCCGGGCCGACGACACCAGCCGGGCGCCGCTGCCGACCAGGCGCTGATTGGCCCGGTCGAGATGCAGGTGGGTGAGCGTACGGATTCGATGGGTGGCCTGGTCGAGGCGGGCGTCGAACCGGATCACGGCGTCGATCAGCGACTTGGCCGCCGCGGTCGGGGTCTTGACCGAGGTGTGAGCCACTTCGTCGGCGACCGACCGGTCGGTTTCGTGGCCGACACCGACGATCACGGGGATCGGGCACTCGGCGATGGCCCGGGCCACGACCTCGTGGTCGAACACCGCCAAGTCGGTTCGGGCGCCACCGCCCCGCACGACCACCATCACGTCGACCTCGAACTCGGATGGGTGCGTGGTGCGGGCCAGGCCGATGGCCGACGCCAGCCCCGGCACGGCGTCGATGCCCTGAACCCGACTGTCGATCAACGTGATGCGAAACGGGTAGCCGCTGGAGGTCAGCTCGTCGACGAAATCGTGATAGGCCGCGCTGCGATCGCTGGTGACCAATCCGATCCGCAACGGCAGCGCCGGGAAGGGGCGATCGCGGTTTCGATCGAGCAGACCCTCGTCGCTGAGACGATCGAGGAGCGCCTGGCGGGCCGCCGCCATCTGACCGAGTGTGAACTGGGGATCGATCAACGACATCACCAGCTGCACCCGACCCTGCGGCGGGTAGTAGACCAGCTCACCGCGGATGCGGATCTCGACGCCGTCGTGCATCCGGATGCCGCCGGAGCGGCGCATGATCCGGTTGACGAGCTGGCGGCTCGACGAGAACAGCGCCACCGGCAGCACGGCCACGGCCGAGCGACCCACCGTGTCGTCGGAATCGACGAGGTCGAAGTAGACGTGGCCGTTGTTCGACCGGGTCAGCCCGGAGATCGCTCCCTGAACCCAAACCTGATCCGGGAAGGCCTCGCCGAGCGCCAGGCCGACCCGATTGCAGAGCTCGGTCACGGTGAACGTGCCGTGAGGTGCCGGGCCGACGTCGACGTCGTTCTGGGCGGGATTCGCGGAGGACACTCCCGACTACGCTAACAGGGCGCAGAAACCCGACCTCCAGCGCACCCCCCTACAGGCGGAGAGTTTGCAGGGCAACTCGTGTAGCCGGTGCTCCGGACCGGCGGCGCTAACCGGCGGAATCGCCTACGTCCCACTGCCGTCAAGCGCTCGTATTCCGAGCCGGTTCGACGCTAGGCTGTTGCCAACCCCCGGGTTCTCTAGCTTCCCTCGGCGTCGGATTACGACTTGCGTCACCGGGCGACGTCGATGGAGACTTGAGATCTCGCCTTCATGAGGCACCGGAGGTCGGCGGACCACTCAGGTCGAACAAGATGCTTGTTGAGGCAACTCGGTCGAATCGGGTGGTGAGCTTTCTCGCGGCGGAACCGACAGCAGAAACCCGACCACCCCGAAGAGATACCGCCGTGACACTATCAAATACCGACCTGACCGGTTCCGATACGACCACCGACGGACTGGTGCCGGATCCCGACATCCTGCTCGTCGGCCCCGAGTCCTACCGGGAGCCGTCGGTCGAGGCCGACGAACCGGTTGACGGTGTGGCCGTCATGCTGGTCGGCCCGGGCGTCCAGAAACCTCACCTGCTCTACGTGAGCGAGGGGCTGTGCCATCTCATCGGCTGGCGCTCGGATCAACTGATCGGTCAGTCGCCGGCGTTCCTGTTCTCCGGTGACGAAGGCCCCCGCCAGCTCGAAGCGATGCGTCGGGCCGTGCTGTCGGCCGACCCCGGCACCGGCAACGCCGCCGACGGGGCCCCCGGCCTCCTCGACCTGCTGCATGACCCGAGGA
>JAOUGG010000773.1 GCA_029857855.1 Acidimicrobiia bacterium
GTCGGCAAGGCGCCGGTCAAGGTCGCCGATCTCGACCGAGTCAGCCTCAATGGTCATTCGCCGAACCGGCCGTAGACCAGTGCCGGCCACCAGTGCAAAGATCCCGGCGAGAATCAGCGAACCGCCAGGGATGGCGATGAGGAGGGTTTCGCGAACTGAGAAGGGGCCGACGACTGCGTCGTCGGTTACTGCGACCAGCGCAATGGCGCCCTCGGGTCCGATGGGTTGAGCCTCGCCATCGATCGTGCGGAGAGCGTCCCAGCCTCCGCGTTGGGACAGCGATGGGAAGTAGACGACAGTTGATTCGAACAAGTCGGGGTCGAGACCGCTCGGCGACAGCGAACCCACCCCGTCCTCGGCACCCAGCGCTTTCACCGCGGCATCGACTACGGCGCCCGAACCGGAACCGCTGTCCGGGCCGCCGCCAGCGGAACCGTGGTGTGGGCCAACGAACTCGGCCCCTACGGAACGCTCGTCGTGATCGAACACGAACCGGATCTCCACACCGCATACGGGCATCTCAACTTCGCGCCGCCCGTCAGCATCGGTCAACGAGTGCGTGCCGGGCAACGCATCGGCGCCGTCGGATCCACCGGCCTTGCGACCGGACCCCACCTCCACTTCGAAGTAAGGAACAACGGAACACCCGTCGACCCGAAACCCTGGATTGAACGACAACCCGCCTACCTGAGTGCTCTCCTCGACGCCATCGCCGCCAAGACGCTCCGAAACACGCAATCCTCCGCCGATGACAGCGGCAAGCACGCACCGCGGAGCCTTCAGCCGACCGGTCCGGCCTGTGAGGACGGCACGAAACGTGACTATCGAGCGGTTCGGGACCGACCGGCTGATTCCGACGTCATCTCCGGCAGTGTCGTCTGTTCACGTGTCACGTCGGGCTCTCCAAGCCCGGAGGGCTCACACGACGTCACGTCGCTGTACGGCGAGTAGGCCGATGACGGCCGGAACCGCAGCCCAGGCGAGCATGGCGGCGATGGCGGCGGGTTGACCGACATCGTCGACGGTGCCGGAGAGGACATTGGCGAGGTTGGCGGGCATCCACGACGCGGTGTCGTTCGCCAGTTGCACGACGAGCGGGGGGGCCACCATGAACGTAAAGACTGCGAGCGTCACGGCGCCGCCGACGTTTCGCACGATCGCACCGATGCCGGCGCCGAGCACTGCCCCTACCGCACCGGTGAAGGTTGAGGCCGCGATGACCTGGGCCACGTTGCCACCCGACACGAGGAAGCCATAGTCGGTGGTGGGAAGGGCCAGCGCGATCGCGGCGACGGTAAGCCCGGCGCCGATCAGGCTGAGTACGGCACCACCGAGGGCGACAGCTGTGAGTTGGGCGAGTACGGCTTGGTGTCGTCGGGGTGACGCGAGGAATGTGGGGACGACGGTGTGGTGTCCGTACTCGCGGGCCACGGCGATCGCGCCGAACAGTCCCGCACCCATGAACGCGTTGAACGCGAACGCCATCAGGGACTGCTGGTCGGCTTCGCTGGAGATGAAGGTCTTGCTGCCGTCCATGTCGGTGCCTGCGATCACGGCGAACGCATTCAACGCTGCGATGACGATGAGTACCGCGATGAATGCCAAGGGCATCTTGGTACTGGTGAGCTTGCGGAGCTCGGATCGGATGAGTCGGTTCATGGTCACAGCTGGATGACCTCCTCGGGCTTGTGTTCTGCGGTGGTCCAGTTCAAGAAGAGCTCTTCGAGCGATCCGGCGTGGGGAGCCAGCTCGTGCAGGACGATTCCGTTGGTGAAGGCCCGTTCGCCTATCTCGTCGAGTGCCATGCCCCGCACGACAAGTGCGTCGACGCCCTCGATCTGGGTCGTCGCGCCGGCCTGTTCCAGAGCGATGGCGAGGTGTTGCGGGTCGGCGGTCCGGACCAGCGATGCGCTCTGTTGGAGCTCGGGCAGTGCGCCATGGGTGACAAGCCGGCCGTTGTTGATGACGATGACGTCGTCGGCGAGGTGTTCGACCTCGGACAGCAGGTGGCTCGATACGAATACGGTGCCGCCTTTGGCGGCGTGGGCTCGGAGCAGGTCGCGCAGGGTGCGGATGCCTTGGGGGTCGAGGCCGTTGCCGGGCTCGTCGAGAATCAGCACCGGCGGCTCGCCCAGCAGCGCGGCTGCCAGACCGAGCCGTTGACGCATGCCCAAGGAATAGGCACCCGCTCGACGACCAGCAGCACCGGCGAGGCCGACCTGTTCGAGGATCTCATCGACCCGGGGTGTGGGGATGCCGGTGGCTTCGGCCAGGATGCGGAGGTGGTTGCGGCCGCTGCGGCCTGGGTGGAAGGCGTCGGATTCGATGATCGCTCCGACGGTGCGGGCCGGGTCGGGTAGGTCCCGGTAGCGGTTCCCGCCGATCGTGGCTCGGCCACGGTCGGCCGCGGCGAGGTCGAGCATGATCTTCATCGTCGTCGATTTGCCCGAACCGTTCGGCCCGAGGAAGCCGGTTACCCGCCCGGGCGGGACCGTGAAGCTCAAGTCGTCGACGACGGTGTTGTCGCCGTAGCGTTTGGTCACGTGTTCGACCTCGAGCGCGTATCCCGCTACGGGTTCCCTCTC
>JAOUGG010000076.1 GCA_029857855.1 Acidimicrobiia bacterium
CGCTTGCCTCGGTAGCGCTCGAGAAGCTGCTGCCTTCCGTGGTGGGCCAACCACAGCGCCGCGATGCCCGCCACCGACGCAGTGGCGAACGATGTGCCGTCACCGGGTTCGATGCGCTGGGCTCCGTCGACGAACGCGGCGCGGTACACATCGGCGGCCGGTCCGGTGATATCCACCTCGTCTCCTCGGCTCGATCCCCACCATGTTCGCCGATCACTGGTGCACCCGGCGACGGCGATCACCTCCGGGTAGGCGGCCGGCCACACCACCTTCCTCACGTAGTTGCCGGCTGCAGCCACGACGATGACATCGTTGTCGACAGCGTATTGGACCGCCCGATGCAGCGAGCCGCTCTTCCACCAGCCGAGGCTGATCGAGATCACGTGGCAACCCTGACGCGTGGCCAGGTAGATGGCATCGCGGAGCCGTCGGGAACCCGACCAGAACAGCACCGGTGCCGGGACGAACGAGTGCTTTCGGGTGACGCGGTAGGGAATGATCTCGGCGGCCGGAGCCACGCCGATCACGGTCGGACCCGGCGACGGGTGGGGACCGTCCCAGCTCATCAACACGCTGGCCGTGCCGGTTCCGTGCGTGCCGTGATCGTTCTCGAGCCGATCGCCATCGACGAAGTCGTGACCGAGTTGCTCCAGGAATCGGTCCGACGGCTCGCCGGGAAAGGTCAGCTCGTCGTGACTGAGATAGCCGCTGTCCGGATGGCCGACCCGGATCGACTCCCCCCGCTGGCGGCCGGCGGCCGTCGGCGGAACGACCGCCCAGGCCTCGGGCGCCGCGAGCATCTTCGGTGACCAGGAGGTGTCGGCCGGCGGTGTGCCGAGGCCTCG
This sequence comes from Acidimicrobiia bacterium, assembly GCA_029857855.1. Lineage (GTDB taxonomy): Bacteria > Actinomycetota > Acidimicrobiia > Acidimicrobiales > SZUA-35 > JAHELU01. The sequence goes on from JAOUGG010000076.1 coordinate 846, forward strand.
CCCGCTCCGGACCGATGGCGCCACAGGGGCAGTCGGTACGAGACGTCGGAGGTCACTCGTCTCGTCTGCGTCGGTGGCCGCAGTGGTCGCTGTGGGCTCCTCGACGAAGTCGTCCTGGGTGAGCAACCACAGGGGTTCGGCGGACACCACGCCGGGCAGTTCGGCCAACTCGTAGCTCACCTCCCAGGCTGTACCGATTTCCGGCGCCCGGTCGTCGGCGAGCAGCTGCTCCAGGTGTGATCCCTTGATAATCAGATCGATCTCCGGGATGGCGGGAGCGTCGAGGCCGTCCCGCGGGCTGATCGGTCCCACCGTCTCGACCGCCCAGGCCTCGGCCGGAAGGCCGAGCCGACCGACCACCAGCTCGCGAGCGCGGCGAATGAGAGCGTCCCAGTCGACCGACCGCTCGAGAACGAGATTGAACCCCTCCAACGCCGGATGGGAGAAGAAGCCCTCGTCGGTCATCGCCTACCTCGTTTCGGTGGAACTTCGTGATGGGAACAGACCTCCGCATCCGCAGAGGCGGCCGGGTGCGGCCGGCCGACATGTGTCGCCGGTCGGCGGTGGCCCTGCACTGATTCAAGCACCCAGGGTCCGCTCGACCAGGGTCGTTGGTCCCGGCTGGTCGTCGCAGGCGAAAGCACGCTGGATCCGGAGCGCTGCCCGACGAAGGTGACGTTGTCCTCTAGGCCTGCGGACGAGGTCGTCGGATCCTGACCAAGGATGCGGATTCAGTGTGCTTTGGCCGCAACGAGCCGCTGATCGAGCGCGAGGAGTGACCATGTCCGACCATGTCCGAAAGGTGGAGTTGGCCCTGGAAACGGCCCGACCGGCGGTGATCACGAGATCCGACGGTGATCAGCAGGTGGAGATGGAGGGTTTCGGGGTCGATTCGATTCCGGGCGCGCCCCGACTGCCGACCCTGGCTTGCCAGATCGAACTGCCCGGGGGCGCCACGAACGTTCGTGTCGAGTTCATCGACGACGAGCCGGAACCGATGTCAGGCCGATTCCGAATTGCGCCGGCCGGTGCCGCCATCCACGACGAGCCCGGCGATGAGGCGGCGCGAGCTCAGGCTGTGGAGGCGGCCGTGCAGGCCGCGAGGCGGACCGAGCGGGAGATCTACCGGTCGCGCCGTTGGTACCCTGCGACCGCGGCCCGGCTGGAGGCCGTGGAATCGACGTCGTCCGGCGTTGTCGTCGTGCTTCGGGTCACACCGGTAAGCCACAACCCGGTCCGCGGCGCGCTGCAGTGGACCCCGGTTGTGCACGTCGTGGTCCACTATTCGTTGCCTGAGCAGGCGGCCGAGGCCTTCGGTGATGTTGCGGTCACGACAACCGCGCAACCGCAGATCAACCCGTTCGCCCCGATCATCCCGGCGGCGATGCTCGCGGCCGAGCCGACTCCACCCCCGTCGCCCGACGATATCGCCGTGAACTACCTGATCATCGTCCCCGATGCGGCGACCGAACAGGCGATGCAACGGTTTGTCGCCTGGAAGACCTCGATCGGCCACTGCGTCCGCGTCGAGCAGATGCCGAACATCGTGTCGAGCTTCACCGGCATCGACGATGCCGAACGACTACGGGAGTTCCTGATCGACCGGCACCGGGCCTGGGGAGTCCACTACGTGTTGCTCGTTGGGAGGATGGGCGCGATGCCCACCCGGCTCCTCTACATGGACGACGCGACGGCGGCCTACGCCTCCGACTTCTACTTCGCCAACCTGTCCACGGTCGACTGGGACCTCGACAACGACGACCGCTGGGGCGAGTTCACGGCCGACAAATACGGTTGGGGCCATGACGTCGTCGTCGGCCGCTTGCCGCTCAACACCCCGGCCGAGGTGCAGAGCTACTGCGACAATGTCATCGCCTTTGAACGTGACCGCGGCCCGTGGAAGCACAATGCGTTGTTTGCCGCCGGATTCATGGACTTCGGGCCGACCGACGGGGCCGAGCTGTGCGAACGACTCATCGACCAGGTCCTGACCCCCGCCGGCTGGAAAGCCCGGACCCTCTACGAGCAGGGCGGAACCTTCCGGTCCCGGTACGGCTCCGATGGCGCCCTGAATCAGGCCGCTTACGCCAACGAATGCGGCACTCGAGCCGTTGGACTCGTGACGTTGGTCGCCCACGGCGATTGGAACCGAATGGAGTCGCGGCAGTGCACCGACCCCAACCGCAACTGCACCGGCGCCAACGTCGTCAACAACCGCTTCGGCGAGGCCAACGGGATCCGGACGGCCTGCCCATCGGCCGTGGTCAACATGATCGGCTGCAGCACCGCGTGCCCGGTCGACAACTACGAACACGTCGAAACCCAGCCGGGCGGGCCGGTGGTCAGCCCAGGTCGGTCACTGTTCCCGTTCACAGCGCAGCACGAGCACAACGGGGTTCGCTACCTGCAGGAGGGCGCGGTTGCCGCCATCGGGGCGTCAGCCGGAACCGACTACACCCACTGCTGGCAGAACCCGAATGATGGCATGTCGTGGAGCGCGGCGTACTCCATCCAGGACGAACTGATCACCCAAGGCAAGCCGGTTGGTGACGCCTTCTTCGATGGCATGTACACCCACGCCAGCCACCAGCCCCTCCTGCGTGGCGTCCGTGATCTCTACCTCATGGGGGACCCCTCGCTCATCACCGACGGGATCGGCGTCCTCGATCCCGAGGGATCCGACGTTCTCATCCATGGAGAACGGTGGTCACACTTCGCCGCCTCCTACGACCGCAACGGTGACATCTACGTCGTCGTCTCGGTTGGCGCGTCGGCCGAACCGGCGGAATTCTTCGTCTACAAATCCGTTGACCACGGCTCGAGCTGGAGCCTGTGGCACCACATCGAGGGACTGCCCCCGATCATTTCCCTGGACGCCATCGTGAACCACGCCGGTAACGAGGAGTTCCCGTACGACGATCTGCTGGTGTTCACGACCAGCCTCGACGGCACCATTCGTATCAACACGTTCCCATTGGACGGCGGCCGCCCCACCACGAGTCCGATCACCGCCGTCGATCACCTCTTCAACTTCCTGTCAGTGGCCAACGACGACCTCCATCGAGGCTCACGGCTCTACCTCGGCTACTGCTTTCATGACACGACGGCCAAACCCCACTCGGTCGTCAGCGTGTCCTACGACAACGGACGCAACTGGCAGCACCGGCAACGGTTCCCCGGGTATTACACGCCGGTGATCGACGGTGGGCCCGACGATCGTGTGCATGTCGTGGCGATACGAAACAACCACACGTCCGACGCGTGTGCCACCATCAGCACCGATGGCGGCCGGAGCTGGGGTGGCTGGACCAACCTCACCCGTTTCGACGGGGCGAACGATCACTACGGATCCCACCCGCCGGCCGTGGCGGCATCGACAGACCCCAACAACCCGACGGTTTGGGTCAGCTACGAACGCCGTTACAGCGGCATTGTGGGGCCCCGTCGCACGGAATTGGGTTTGGCCTACAGCAGCGACGGCGGCACGACCTGGGAACGGAATCTGACGCTGGCTGCCGGCCCGGGCGACACCGGGAGCGTGCAGCTGGCCGGCTACAAACCCAGTCCAAACCCCTGGGTCAATGGTGTCTATGTGAGCGCCCAGCCGACGGCGATCTCGTCGACGAACGCCAAGATCATGCATCGAGCCGCGAGTGGCCGCGAACCGCGGATGTGGCGACCAGCGGTCCTGTTCAACCGACGAGAGGCTGTCGATCGTCGTCCCCAGCTGGTCTATTCCCCGGGTGCACCGGGAACCGGCGGAGGAACCGTGTTCGGCGCAACCGACGGCCTCTACTTCTCGGCCCCTTGGCTCCCGACGTAGTCTTGCCATCCGCTGAGCCGTGGACGAGGGACCTCGGACTCTGTCGGCGGAGGCCGTCTCGGCGGTTTGATACCAGGGTGAGCATGCATCGACATCACGATCCGGCCCGAGCAGGATCATGACGGCACGGGAACCGGAAGGCCCGGGCCCCGACTCGCTGAGGCCGTTGTTGCAATACGGCCGCCCACGACTGGTCGCCTTCGACTACGACGGGACCCTCACGCTGGCCGGTCGTCCGACCGACGACGTGTTGGCTGCGCTGGCGAGGGCCCGGGCTACGGGCCTCATCGTGGTACTGATTACCGGCAGGATCATGGACGAGCTGCGTGCGGAGTTTCCCGATGTCGCCGACCACTTCGACGCCCTCGTCCTCGAAAACGGCGCACTGATCGACATCGGCTCGCGCCACGTCACGACGGCGCCGCCGATCGACCCGGCTGTCTCGGCTGCGCTCACAAGTCGGCAGATCGAGCACCGTACGGGGAACGTGATAGTGGCCGCCTCGGCCGCCGATGAGCATGTCATCGTCGATGAACTCAATCGGCTCGGCCTCGAATATCAGACCATCCACAACCGCTCGGAGCTGATGGTGGTGCCGTCGGGCATCAACAAAGGCGTGGGGCTGGAGGCCGTCCTGGCTGAGCTCGGTATCTCGCCCCACGACACCGTCGTTGTCGGCGACGCCGAAAACGACCACTCACTCCTTGCCGCGGCGGCACTCGGCGTGGCGGTGGCCAACGCCGTCCACTCGCTCCGCAGCGCGGCCGATGTGGTCATCGACTCCGCCGACGGGGTCGGCATCATCGAGCTCGTCGACGATCTCTTGGAAACCGCAGTGTTCTGGCAACGGCGGCGACAACAACAGATCACCCTCGGTGACGATGACGACGGCGACCCGGTACGCATTCCGGCGCAGCCCGCCAACCTCATCGTTTCCGGTGGCAGCGGCGACGGCAAGTCGTATCTGGCGGGGCTCATCGCGGAGCAGCTCATCGACCTCGAGTATTCCGTGCTCATTGTCGATCCCGAGGGGGACCACGTTGGACTCGACACCCTCCGTCCCGCCGTTGTCCTCGGTGACAACGGCCCGGCACCGCCGCCCGAAATCGTCGTCAACCTGCTCAAGCGGAGCGATGCCTGTGTGATCCTGGACCTCTCCGCACTGACCTCCGCGAACCGACGTCGCTATCTCGCCGACCTGCCCGCCGCCGTCGAAGCCTGCCGTCGGACCTACGGTCGGCCGCACTGGGTGCTGATCGACGAAGCCCATCAGAGCATCGCACCGACCGAGGCTGCCCTGGGTGCCATCGACCTCGCCGCGTCCGGGTACTGCCTCATTACCTGGCGCCCGGACGAGCTCCCGGCGCCGTTCATCGCCGGCACCGACATGGTCCTGGCCATGACCACACCCAACCCGGATCCACAGACCGTCGATCTTCTCGCCGCCGTTTCCCACCTACCACGCCGCGATGTGGCCGAGCGAGTCACCGGACCGACCGGCTCCGTCGTTGTCGCCTCACGCTCCCAACCGTCCAGACTCCAGCGCGCACACCTTGCATCCCGAACGACCCATCACCTTCGTCACGAACACAAATACGACGCCGAGGGCACCCCACCGCATCGGGCGTTCTGGTTCCGAAACGAGCGCGATCAGCTGACCGGTGCCGTGGCCCACAATCTCCATGAACTCGAAACCGAATTGGGACACTGTGCCCGAGGTGTCATTCGCCACCACGCAAGATTGGGGGACTTCTCACGGTGGGTCAACGATGTCTTTCGCAACCGGAGGCTTGCCGCCCGGATCGGTGCCATCGAGTCCGCCATTCAACCGGCCAGCGGCGCCGCAACCGTGGATGCTGCCCGGCTGGAGCTGATTGGGGAACTGCACCGGCGCCATCATGCGCAGGCCGAGTTCTGTCCCTGAGGGTGTCTCCCACGCTGCCATGCAATGGTTCGACACGCCCAGAATCGGCGTCTACTCGAGCGCGATGCGATGAAGCTCGCCCGTGATGACGGTTGATCCCGTCGGGCCAAGAATCCGACGACCCGGTGTGCCCTGCCCGACCGAGACGTAGAGGGCCTGGTCCACGTAGGTGATATTCGTCGGCTGATCGAGCCGGTTGGCCAGCACCACTGGTTCACCACCGTCGGCCGGATACAGGGTCACACTTCCCGCGAAGCGCGTATAACCTCCGGGATCCGGCGCGGCATCCGGGTCGAAAAGGTCGAAGTCACGGGGCATCCGTGCGGAGGGCCAAACGCTCGTCAGCTCGACCACAAACATGTTTCCGACGTCGTCGACGGCGACATCGACAGCGGTCGTCAAGCCAGTGATGGCGTCCGTCTGCCGGCCGGTTGCCGGATCGACGCGCACGATTTTGGCGCTGCCCGGCCAGAACGACAGGATGCTTCCGAAGTAATCGTCGATCTGGCCGGAAAACAGCGCCACCAGGACATCACCGTTTGTCGGGTCAAGCGTGACCCCGGCAGGGACTGCTTGCTGGCCCTGCTCGAGTGGCGAGAATTCTGCGACGGGGCGAATCGTGCCGTCCAGGGTGACGGCGATCAGGCGATTCGCCCCGCTCTCAACGACGTAGAGAATCTCGGCCGCCCGATCGTACGCGAGTGCGTTCATCGTCGCATTACGGACAATCAGGTTGCCGCCCATACCGGACTCGAGGCTGAATTCGACCACATTGATTCCGGTGGGGCTGCCGTCCGCCAGATAACCCTCCGATGGATCATCGCGGGTGAGGAGCATCCGCCCGTCGCCGAGCGAAACGATGTCTCCGGCACCACCAACTTCATCATGGCCGGTCCCGAATTGCGTCAGGGTGTTGTAGCTCGGGATCTGCGAGACAACCGGCTCGATCTCGCCGGGGTCGTCATAGTCGCCATCGTCGTTCAGGTCCTCGAAGACGCTCACCCGCCCAGTCTCCGACGCAGCGTCAACGGTCTCAATCCCGTTTCCTGCTTCGACGACCACCAGCCGCCCGTCCGGCAGCACCGTGACACCTCGTGGATTCTGCAACCGGGTGGCCACTCGTGTGGTGGCGGCTGCAGGAGCAAGGCCGCTCGGATTTTCCACAGCAACCGCAGCGCGGGGGGCCGCCGGGTTCCGTGCTCGGGCGACAAGAATCACCACGAGCGCCAGGACCAACAAGGCAATTCCTACACGCCGATACACCAGGCGCATTCTATGGCTCTTGAACCGTCTGCTACGAGGATGTGGCCGGCGAATCCTTCGCAGGACCCGAGGTACCTCGGATGACGAGTTCGCTGCCGAAACGAAGGTGCTCGTAGGGTCGCTCCGGGTCGTCGAGGCGATCGCGCAGGAGTGAGACCGCCTCCGCCGCCATCAGCCGACTCGGCTGCCTCACGGTCGTGAGGTCGAACGCGGCCCACGACGCCATGTCGACGTCGTCGTAGCCGACCACCCAGAGATCCTCGGGAACACGAACACCGAGCTGGGTGGCCGCATCGATCACGCCGAATGCGGTGAGATCGTTGGTGGCGAAGATCGCGTCCGGGGGGTCGTCCCCGGTCAGCATCTCACGGCAGAATCGGGCTCCGGCGTCGTGGGAAAAGTCGGCATACTCGAGCCGGCGCTCCGGCATGGCGGTGCCCACCGGGAACACCTCGCAGAATCCCGCCACCCGCTCACTGCTCGTGCTGGCGGTCTCCGGGCCGGATATCACCGCAGGCGTGCGACCGTGGTCGGCGAAGTAGCGGCCGACGGTGCGTCCCCCCGAAACATTGTCGGACGTGACGGTGTCGCACTCGGCGTTCTGCACGGTCCGGTTCACCAGGACGATCGGTGTCTGCACCGTGAGCGCCCGCTCCAACGTCGGAGAGCCCGACGTTGCCGTCGTGAAGATGATGCCATCGACGAGACCCTGCTGGAATGCCTCGAACGCCTCGGCATGGCTGTCGCTCTCGTCGGTCCAGAGCAACATGCGGTGCTCCGAGGCCGCCAGCTCGGTGCTGAGCGCCTGCACGATCTCGGGGTAGA
>JAOUGG010000775.1 GCA_029857855.1 Acidimicrobiia bacterium
GAGGGCACCGGCCAGAGCCGCGACGGCCGACCACGTCGAATCCGAATACAGCACATCACCGATGCCGAAGCCGACGAGTCCGCCGAGCAGACCTCCGACCAGGATCGCGGCGAAGGCCGCGGCCCGGGCCGACTGCGGCGGGGCGGCGACCACCGGATCGGGGGCGGCGAGATTCGTAAACCCCGGCGTCGGAACGGGGGAGGCGGCAGGTGGGGATTGCATCACCTCGGATCCGCCGGACCCGTGACCGTTCGGTTGCTCCGGGGGCCGTGACTCCGTCGTGTCGTCCACGGTCTTCAGGCTAGTGGTCGCCGGTGGTCGATCGGCATCCGGCGGGCCGCTACCGTGGACTCATGGAGGAAGTCGCCGGTCTCAGACGATGGCGGGTCGCCAGCGGCGTGGTCATGGTCGACGGCGGTGTGCTGCTGGTGGCCAACCGGCGACGCAACGGTGACGTCGACTGGTCGACACCCGGCGGGGTCATCGACCCTGGTGAGACCGCGCTGGCGGCGCTGACCCGGGAGGTGTTCGAGGAGACGGGCGTCGGCGTGACGTCCTGGAGCGACCTCGTCTACCAGGTCGAGGTCGTCGCCCCCGATCACGGCTTCCACCTCGAAGTCTCCTGCCACCAGGCCTCGGAGTTCACCGGCTCGATCCGACTGGATGATCCGGACGGGATCGTCATCGCCGCCGAGTATGTGGCGATCGACCTCGTCGCCGAGTGGCTCGTTGGTTCGCCGCCGTGGGTGGCCGAACCATTGATCGAGTATCTCGACGGGAAGACCGGTGACCGGCATCACTTCCGCTACCGACTCACCGGTGGTCCGTCGGGCGAACGCCGGGTGCTCCGGCTGCACGATGGCTGAGGACCGGGCCCGTGACGCTCCAGAGGGAGGCCCGGTCGCTTCGCCCGGCGCCCGGAATCGTGGCCGGCCCGGTCGACGACGGGCGTCGATCCTGCATGTCGACATGGACGCGTTCTACGTGTCGGTCGAGGTGCGCGAGAACCCGGAGCTTCGAGGCAAACCGGTGGTGGTCGGCGGCAGCGGTGCGCGCGGCGTCGTGGCCGCCGCATCCTACGAGGCCAGGGTGTACGGGGTCCGCTCGGCCATGCCGAGCTCGAGGGCCCGGGCGCTGTGCCCCGATGCGATCTTCCTGCCGGGCGATCACCGTCTGTACGGCGAGGTCAGCCGGCGGATCATGGCCATCTTCGCCGACGTCACGCCACTCGTCGAGCCGCTGTCACTCGATGAGGCCTTTCTCGACGTGGAGGGGGCCATCCGCCTTCTCGGACCGCCGGTCGGGATCGCCCACCGGCTGCGGGAGGCGGTGTGGGAACAGGAGCGACTGATCTGCTCGATCGGTGTAGCCGGATCCAAGCTGGTGGCCAAGCTGGCCTCGGAGGCGGCCAAGCCACGGATCGAGGGCCGGCGGGTCGTCGCCGGGCTCGGCGTCAAGGAGGTACCGGTCGGGACCGAAGCCGGTTTCCTGCGACCGCTGCCGGTGCGGGCGATGTGGGGCGTCGGTCCGAAGACCGGCGAGAAACTGCAGCGATTCGGCATCACAACGGTCGGAGAGTTGGCCGACCTTCCGCTCGACGTCCTGATCGGCGCGGTCGGTGAGGCCAACGGCCGACATCTCCACGCCGTTTCCAACGGCATCGACGATCGGGCCGTGGAGCCCAACCGTCCCACCAAGTCGATCAGTCACGAGGAGACGTTCGCGGTGGATGTCACCGACGTCGACGAGGTTCGACGGCACATCGCCCGGATGGCCGATGCGGTTGCATCGCGGCTCCGGGCAGCCGGCCTGTTCGGGCGAACGGTCACCATCAAGGTACGGGTGTCCAGCTTCGAGACCTTGACCCGGTCTCGCACCATGGCCGAGCCGACGGCGTCACGCCGAGAGATCCGAACCGTCGCCAGCGACCTGGCCGCGGTGCTCATCGGCGAACGAGCCGTACTCGAGGAGGGGATCCGCCTACTGGGCGTCGGGGTTTCCGGTCTCGCCGAGCAAGTGGTGCACCAGCTCTCGATCGACGAGCTTCTCACCGAACGGGCCACATCGAGCGTGCCGGCTGCGGCTGACACGCGGGCAACGGACGACGCAATGGATCGTATCCGCGACCGATTCGGCGCAACCGCCATCGGAACGGCCCGGCTTCTGGGCGACGCTGGTCTCGAGCCGAAGACCGCCGGGTCCGGGCTCTGGGGCCCCGATGCCGTCGATCCGGACGGCGATTGAGTCGGTTTTTCTTTAGGAGCCACAGCGAACGCCGACGATGAACACGAAGAGCGTGCAGCGCCGACACCGCCGAGCCGTATCGGCTGGTCAGAACAGCCGACCCGGCTGCCGGCGAGGCAACGGAACAGAGCGCCGACATACCGACAATGAGCCGACAATATAAGCAATCCGAAAAGATTTTTGGTCGATCGGGCCCTCGTGCGTTGTCCAACCGTCAGACTTGCGCGAAACTGGTACCACTTGCTCAAACCTTCATTTGGTCGGAAGGGTGAAGGAAACACCACATGCCACTGTCAGAAGACGAGCAGAGGATACTCGCCGAGATCGAGCGGAATCTG
>JAOUGG010000776.1 GCA_029857855.1 Acidimicrobiia bacterium
TGCCAGCTCCCCGTCGAGCGCGCAACGAACGACGCCGTCGCCGTGGTCGCAGGTCCAGCCGTCATTCTCGGCGGCCTCGAACGACTGGTAGCTCAGCGCCGGCGGCAACCGATCGGTCACCTCGACGCCAACCGCGCTCGACGGGCCCTCGTTGGAGACCGTCAGGCGGTAGGTGGCGGCCTGACCGCCGATGAGAGCACCGTTCAGCTGCTTGGACAGGGCGAGCCGGGCCAGCGGCACCTCGGCGTGGTCGCTGTCGGAGTCGTTCGACGGGTTGCGGTCGGGCGTTCGGCTCGAGACCGACACGGTGTTGGTGACCCCGGGGGCGGCCGCCTCTCCGATCGAGACGACAAGCGTGACCGTCATCGCAGCACCGGCCGCAAGATCAACCGGGCCGCAGGTCACGGTGCCGTCCGCCGCCGAGCACGCCAATCCGGTGGCCGAGACGAACCGGAGCCCTGTTGGCAGCACGTCTGACAACTCGACGCTCGTCGCCCGGGCCGGTCCGGCATTGGCGATGGTGATCGTGTAGGCCCCGGACTCACCGACGACGAAGGGCTCGGCGTGAGACTTGCTCACGGACAGATCGGCGTCGGGTCTCACGCCGAAGTCCAGCGTCAGGATGATGTCGTCGGGACCGAGCGCTCCGGTCCACGAACCGTCCACCGCCGAATCGGGATCGGAGATGGCGACGTGGTCGGACGGGATGCCGTCCGTGATCGTGACGGTCAGCGGACCTTCCGGCAGACCATCGACGCGGTAGCCGCCGTCACCATCGGTCATTGTGACGACGGTGATGTCGTCGGCGCTGCCGAGGATGCCGTCGACCCCGGCCAGCGTGACGGTCACAGCGGCTCCTGCCAGCCCCGACTCGCCGCCGTCGATGATCCCGTCACCGTCGATGTCGATCCAGATCGTGTCGCCGACGACGCCGTTCCCCCGGTAGCCGAAGTCGGCATCTGCTCTGGTGGGAGTACCGGCCGACAGCGTCGTCGTCGCGGTGTGGATGGTGCCGATGCCGTCGAGGTCATTGGTCGGCACAACCCCGGCCGGTAGCGAGCTGCCATCGACGGCCACCGAGACCGAACCGTAGGGCAGGCCCGCGACGCTCCAGCGCCCGTCGGGGGTCGTCGTCGTGGCGACATCGACGTCGTCCCCGGTACCGAAGGTGCCGTCGACCCCGGCCCACGTCACGGTGATCGGGACAGCGCCGATGCCGGGCTCAGCACCGTCGATCGTGCCGTCGCCGTCGCGGTCGATCCAGACCGTGTCGCCGATCGAGCCGAGACCGGTGTAGCCGAAGTCGGCGTCTGCTGCATCTTGTCCGGTCGTGAGCGTCACCACGGTGGTGCCGGCGGAGCCGATGCCGTCGAGGTCGTGGCTGGGGGCGACGCCGTTCGGGAAGTCTGGATCTGAGGTGATGATCGTCACCGAGAACGTGCCGGCCGGGAGCCCGTCGAAGCCGTAGCCGCCGTCGGTGTCGGTCACCGTGGTGAAGGACTGATCGTCGCCTCCGCCCGCAACACCGTCGGGGCCGTACCAGACGAGCCCCACCTCGACGCCGGGAAGCCCCGGCTCGACGGGGCCCTGGGCCCCATCGCCGTCGAGATCGAGCCAGAGCGCATCGCCGATCGAGCCCGACCCGGCGAACGAGAAGTCGATGTCGCTCCTGTTCTGACCGGCGGCCAGGGTGACATCAGCCACCGGCCCCGGATCACCGTCTCCACCACCCGGCGCTGTGTGCTCGGCGTCCCAGGACGGTTCGTCGAGCCCGGCCGGAAACTCGGGGTCGGTCGTGTCGACAGCGACCCGGAACTCTCCTGGAGGCAGGCTGGCGAAACCGTAGCTACCGCCCGGGCCGGTCGTCGCACTCGGGTACGTGACGTCGTCGGCGGTGCCGAACAGGTCGTCGCGACCGGCCCAGGTCAGTCCGACGTCGACCATTGGAATAGGGCGATCGGGACCGGCGAGGTTGCCGTCGCCCGACGCATCGACGTCCCAGAACAACTCGTCGCCGAGCGAGGCGCGACCCGTGTAGGCGAAATCGGCGTCGACGTAGCTGGGATCGGCTGCGGTGAGCGTGATGTCGCCGCTCAGGTCGTCGCTGCCCCCGTTGTCGTCGTGGGTCGCCGACCATCCCGGCGAGCCGCCGGGCAGCGTCGCCGTGTCGATGCTGATCCGGTAGGTCCCGTCCGGAAGGTCGGTGAAGGCGTAGTTCCCGGCGGCATCGGTGACGACCGCCATCGTCGTGATGTCGTCGGCCGTTGCCACCACACCATCGGGACCCAGGAAGTCGTCGGACGTGCCGAAGACGTCGTCGTTCCCCGCCGACAGCAGGTTCACCGTCACCCCGCCGATGCCTGGCTCGGTGCCTCTGGTCGACTCGTTGCCGCCCGATGCGTCGAGGTCGTACCACACCGTGGAGCCGATCGAGGCCGTTCCGGCTGTGATCGTGACGCTGTCGTCGTCATCCTCGGATGTCGTCGCGGCGTTCCCGGGGACCGAATCCGGGTCGTGCCGATCGCTGCTTGTGACCTGCGCCCGATTGGTGATCGACCCGGTGCCGATGATCTCGACTCGC
>JAOUGG010000077.1 GCA_029857855.1 Acidimicrobiia bacterium
TTTCTTCGCCGTCGGTGTCGATCTCGTCGTGTGGTCGATGCGAGGTCCGGTCGAGGCCGGACGCATCGAACCGCTGGCCGCGGCCCTCGCCGCCGTCTGATCGAATCGTCCGTTCAAGTCCGGCGTCTCAACCGGCGGGGGCCGGTTTCACGAAGAACCGCACCCGCCAGTCGGGGCGGCTCTCGTCGTTGATCATCAGCGAGAAGGCATAACTGCGGCCGCCGGACAAGCGGAACGGCGACAGGTTGATGGCGAGCGAGACCCCGAGCGGTGAACCGGGTTGCAGCCCGGCCGGTCGACCGGCCTCGAAACGGCCCCGCATCAGGACCGGTTTCTCGTTGACGACGACCGGCTGGCCATCCTCGTCGATGAGTTCGATCTGCCAATCGTGGGCGATGTTGGCCCGATCCCACGGCACCGTGATCTGGAGGGCGATGGCCAGCGGCTGCGGTTTCGGGCCGATCGAGGCCAGACCGCCGCCGAGCACGAAGAGCTTGCCCCCGGCCACCTGGGCGGCGTCGCACAACAACATGTCGACCGTCAATCCGCTGCGTGAGAGGAATTCGTTGTCCATGGATCTCCGTTGTCCGGTCGCCTTCCGCCTGTCAACGTAGCGCCAAGTTCGAGACGTCTCGGTAACTGTTTCCAGAACTTTGTGCCTCCGACGACCCAGCAACCGCAACTTTGGTCGGTCTACGACCCCCCGAAGGGGTCGTGGTGGGCGCAAAGTTCTGCAGGTGGGGCGGATCCGGCGGCAGTCGACAGCCGCGCTGGAAATCGGGCTAATGTCCCACCAGGATGCTTCGCCGAATCGTCGCCTTCTTCGCCGCCGCCACGCCGCTGACCGGCGCCCTCTGGGTTCTGTTCGTCGGATTTGGAACCTTGGCTTTCACCACCCTGCTGCCGAGGGAGGGCTTTCCGTCGGTGGCCGTGCCGATCACCGTGGCGCGGGCGACCTACTTCGTCGACGACCCCGAGCTCGTCGACGCGGAACTGGCGCAGCCCATCGTCGCCGCGCTTCTCGAACGCCCTGAGGTCGAGAGCGTCGACAGCACAGCCGGCGCCAACTTCGTCACCGTTGTCGCCTCACTGGCCGACGACCAGACGTCTGAACAGGGAGCCGAGATCATCGAAGCCGAAGTCGCTGGGCTCGACCTCCCACCCGAGGCCGACGTCACCACGCAGGCCCTCGACGTGGCCAAGTTCTTCGACCGGTTCGACCTGCTGGTCGGCGTGTACGGACCGGACGGCGCCGACGCGGCATCACTCGAATCCGCAGCCGGGTCGCTGCTCGAGCTCCTCGAATCACAGCCGGAGGTGGCCGAGGCCGAGGTCCTTGATCTACTCCAGTCGGGCGTCAACCCGGCCACCGGCTCCGAGGTCATCAACCAGACTCGCTTCAACCAGATCACGACGTCGCCGGCCGTCGCCGACGGGCCGCCCGGCGGGTTCCGCTCGTCGATCGCCGTTGGCGTCGTCGCGGCGGACGGGACCGACGCCCTCGCCATCCGCGACGGCGTCGACCGAGCCCTCGGCTCACCGGATCTCGACCGCCTCCTGCCGGACGGCTACCAGGCCGTGGTGGCCGTCGACTTCGCCACCGCGATCCGGCAACAGATCGCCTCGCTGCAGGGCAACGTGCTCACCGGGCTGATCGCCGTGACAATCATCGCGCTGCTGCTGATCTCCTGGCGATCGTCGATCATCACCGCCCTGTTCATCGGAACGGTGCTGGCCACCGCCTTCGGCGTGCTGTACCTGTTCGGCATCTCCCTCAACACCATCTCTTTGTTCGGGATGATCCTCGCCCTTGGCTTGTTCGTCGACGATGCCATCGTCATAACCGAGGCCATCGAGACGTTCCGGGAGGAGGGGTCCGATCCGATCGATGTCATCCGCCACGCCATACGGCGGGTCGGGGCGGCCAGCATCTCCGGCACGCTGACCACGGTGTTGGTGTTCGCTCCGATGCTGGCGATCTCCGGCATTCTCGGTGACTTCATCCGGATCCTGCCGATTTCGGTCATCATCGCCCTCGTCACGTCGCTCACGCTGTCGCTACTGTTCATCCCGATTGCTTCCCGGTTCCTCGTGCTCTCGGCCCCGAGGTCCCGGGCCGTGCTCGGTCGGGCCGAGGAGTGGCTGGCCGACGAGATCGGTTCGGCCGCCGATGTCCGCGGTCGGCGGGGTCTCGCCATCGCCGCCGGCGCCGTCGGGCTGAGTGTGGTCTCACTGATCATCGCCGTGTTCGGCTTCCTGCCCCGTGTCGGCTTCGACATCTTCCCTGCGGTCGAGGATTCGATCGAGATCTCCGGCGAATACACGTTCCCGCCGGGCACCACCATCGAGCAGGCCGAACGGTGGACCTCGGCGATCAATGCGGATGTCCGGGCCGCGCTGGGCGACAATTTGACGTCGGGCAACACCTACGTCGGCAACGCCGGTCGGGCCCGGTCACAGTTCAACCTGACCGACATCGGATCCCGGCCCCCGGCCCCTGATCTGATCGCCGAACGGCTGGAGCCGCTGGCGGCCGATCACGAGCCGGTCCAATTGGTCTTCAATCAGGTGTCGGCCGGTCCCCCCGAGGCGTTGTTCCCGTTCCGGGTCCAGGTCAACGGCGAGGAGGCGGATGTCTTGGCCGTGGCGGCGCGGCGCATCGCGGATGACTTCGACGGGTCGGTGATCGAGCGGGCGAACGGCACGACGTTCACCGTGCTCGAGACCAAGGTGGTGTCGACCGATGTGGTGGCGCGGCGGGACGGTCGCCGGTACGTCGAGGTCCAGGCCCGATTCGACGCCGACGACATAACCACGACGACCGCCGAGACCCGCAGCCTGCTCGAGGACCGCTACGGCCCCGGCGCCCTGGCCGCACTCGGCCTGGCCGACGATGCCCTCCAGTTCGACTTCGGTATCGAGAGCGACAACCAGGAGTCGTTCGCCTCGATGGGACCGGCGTTCGTGTTCGCCCTTTTGGCCATGATGGTGTTGCTGATCATCCAGTTCCGGTCGACCGTGCAATGGCTGCTGGTCTTCCTGGCCATTCCGTTCAGCCTGTTCGGCGTGTTCGGCGGGCTGTTGCTGACCGACAACGAACTCAGCTTCTTCGTGATGCTCGGTCTGCTCGGCCTCATCGGTATTGCGGTGAACAACACGATCCTCCTGACCGATTTCGCCAATCAGGAGCGACGGGCGGGGGCCGATCGTCGCACGGCGATCTCCACTGCGGTGCGCCGCCGCTTCCGGCCGCTCGTCGCCACCACCCTCACCACCGTGGCCGGCGTTGCACCGCTGACCCTCTCCGACCCGTTCTGGGAGCCGCTCGGGGCGACGATCATCTTCGGCCTGCTCTCGAGCACGATCCTGGTTCTGCTGGCCTTCCCGTACTACTACCTGGCGATGGAACGGGTGCGCGACCGCTTCGTCACGCCGTGGCGACGATCGATCGGCTAGGTCGCGGTCGTGCTCCGTCGTCGGTGGCGTTCCGCGCGTCTACCGCGTCGTCAGCGACGCGGGATACGCGCACAACGGTGAAGGAGGGCAGGCCCGAACCTCTGGTTCTCACCTCGTTCAGCCCGGCTCGGAGATTGAGATGGTTCTGTAACGGAAAAAGTGAACGAAATCGGCGGCTCGATCGTCTAGTAACCATGAGACCAACCGACCTCGATGAGCGTCGCAGGGTTCGGGTGCAGTATGTTCCCCGAGGCTTTGGACTGGCGCTGACGATTTCCGACGACACCAAAGCCGATGATCCGTCGGCCGAACGGCAGGCAGCGGCCAACGATGTCAGGATCGACGACGCCGATCTCGACCTCACCGACATCGAAACCAACGACGGCTACCTCACCGTGATCGCGTCCGGCGTGACCACCCTCGAGTTCCGCCGCCCCGACGGCGGGTCGTCGCTGCTGATCTGGGACGAATCCGAGGTGGCCTGGGACTCACTGCGGGCCGGCTGACCGGGCCGCCTGACCGGCCCTCGGCATCGGCGGATCCGTCGGCCGCATCGCTGCAATGACCTGCCGGCGCGATCGGGGCGATCGGTCGACAAGAATCCTTCGCCGCAGCCGACAACCGTGACCTAGTCTTTGGCCATGACAACAGGTCCCCTGCGGTTGGGTGGCGTTCCCGAACACTTCAACCTGCCCTGGCGCCTCGCCCTCGAGTCGGACACGCTCGCCGACCTCGATCTCGCCTGGACCGATCAACCCGGTGGGACCGGCCAGATGCTGACCCGTCTCGCGGAGGCCGAACTCGACATCGTCAGCATCCTCACCGAGGGCACAGTTCGCGAGATCGCCAAAGGGCTTCCGGCCACCATCGTGCAGGTCTACGTCGAGTCCCCGCTCCAGTGGGGGGTTTTCGTGCCCGGTCCCTCGGCACTGACCTCGGAGGCCGAACTCGACGGAGCCCGGATCGCCATCTCCCGATTCGGGTCCGGTTCCCACCTCATGGCCTACATCCACGCCGAACGCATGGGCTGGTCGATCGATCCGGACCAGTTCGTCCTCGTCAAGAACCTCGATGGGGCGATCGCCGCCTTCGCCGCGGGTGAGGCCGATCTGTTCCTCTGGGACCGGTTCATGACGAGCCCGCTGGTGGCCGACGGTCGGTTCCGGCAGCTGGGCGTGCAGGAAACGCCGTGGCCGTCGTTCGTGATCGCGGTCCGCAACGACACGCTGACCGGTCGGACGACCGAGGTCGGCCGTGTGGTCGACGCCGTCATCGCCGAGGCCCGAGCACTCATGGTGCGTGACGACGGTCCCGAGCTGGTCGCCGAACGCTACGGCATCAGCCTCGACCAGGCCAAGGGATGGTTCGCCTCCACCACGTTCGCCCCCCGACAGGCCATGGAGCCCGACATCGCCGTCGAGGTCTTGGCTACGCTGGAACGGTCAGGTTTGACCTGATCGCCGGGCGGAAACCTCCGGTCGGCAACCGTTCGACAACCGGTCTCGAAACCGGGCAAAGGAGCAGGCCGTGGGCTACGTACCGCCCTTCAACTTCCAGAAATGGATCGACGAGCACGCGGACGAGTTGAAACCCCCGGTCGCCAACAAGCAGATCTGGCCCGGGACCGACATGATCGTCATGGTCGTGGGCGGCGGCAACGTCCGGACCGACTACCACGACGACCCCCGCGAGGAGTTCTTCTACCAGCTCAAAGGCGACATGATCCTGAGGGTTCGCGAACCGGGTGAAATGCCGACCGACCTCCACATCCGCGAAGGGGAGGTGTTCCTTCTCCCATCGCATCTGCGGCACTCACCCCAACGCCCCGATCGGGACTCGATCGGCCTCGTGGTCGAATACGCCCGCTCGGAGGGCGAACTCGACGGCTTCGAATGGTACTGCCCGAACTGCAACAATCTCCTCCACCGGGTCGAGGTGCAGATGAAGCAGATCGACAAGGATCTGCCGCCGCTGTTCGAGGCCTTCTACGCCGACCTCGACGCCCGGACCTGCGACAACTGTGGCACCGTTCATCCAGCCCCGGGCGACGAGTAGCGAGCCGCGACGGGCTAGGCTCCGCTCATTGTGAGCAACGTCTATGGGCACTGAGAACCACGACATCGACATCCGGTCCGACCACTACCTCTCGGCGGATGGCGCCGCCGAACTCGACGCCGCCGATCCGCTGGCGGCCATGCGGGCCGATTTCGCCATACCCACCGGTGACGACGGCTCCGACAAGGTCTACCTGGTCGGGAACTCGCTCGGTCTGCAGTCGCGGCGATCCCGGGCCGAGGTCGAACGTGAACTCGACCGCTGGGCCGGGCTCGGGGCCGACGGCCATCTCGAGGGCGAGTCGGCCTGGATGCCCTATCACGAGCTGCTGACCGACCCGATGTCGCTCATCGTCGGCGGGCGGCCCGAGGAGGTCGTGGTGATGAACACACTCACCGTCAACCTCCACCTGCAGATGATCAGCTTCTACCGGCCCACGCCGAAGCGCCACAAGATCCTGATCGAGGATCACGCCTTCCCGTCGGATCACTTCGCCGTCGAATCCCAGATCCGCCAGCGCGGCCTCGACCCGGCCACCTCACTCGTCACCGTCGCCCCCCGGCCGGGTTCCGACCTGCTCGACCCGGCCGACATCCTCGCCACCATCGAGGCCCATGGTGATGAGCTGGCTCTGGTGCTGCTACCCGGCGTGCAGTACTACACCGGCCAGGTGTTACCCATGGCCGACATCACGCGAGCCGGGCACGCGGTGGGCGCCCACGTCGGCTTCGACCTGGCCCACGCCGCCGGCAACGTGCCGCTCGACCTGCACGACTGGGGCGTCGACTTCGCCTCGTGGTGCACCTACAAATACCTGAACAGCGGCCCCGGCGGGATCGCCGGGTTCTTCGTGCACAACCGCCACGTCGCCGATCAGTCACTGCCGAAGTTCCTCGGATGGTGGGGAACCAACAAGTCGACCCGGTTCCGGATGGAGACGGAGTTCGACCCGATCCCGACCGTCGAGTCGTGGCAGATCTCCAATCCGCCGGTGCTGGCCCTCGCCGCCCTGCGGGGTTCTCTCGAGACCTTCGATGCCGCCGGTGGCATGACGGCGCTGCGAGCCAAGTCCGAGCGCCAGGTGGCCTACATGGACGCGGCCCTGGCCCACGTGCTCGGCGACCGGGTCCGGTCGATCACCCCGACGGCGATGGGCGAGCGGGGCTGCCAGTTCGCCCTGCGGATCGCGTCCGCCGATCACCCTGGCAAGGACGTCCAGGCCAGGCTCGAGGAGTCCGGCGTGGCCTGCGACTGGCGCTATCCCGACGTGATCCGGGTGGCACCGGTGCCCCTCTACAACAGCTTCGCGGACATCTGGCGGTTCACGCAGATTCTCGACGGAATCCTGCGATGACATCGTCGGCATCCCCAGCGCCGCCGCTCGGCTCGGATGGGGCGGTGGTGGTCGTCGGGGGCGGGCCGGCCGGCGCGACGATGGCCCTGTACCTGGCCCACCAGGGCTACCAGGTGCAGGTGCTCGAGAGCCGGCAGGATCTCCGACGCCACGATGTCGACGCCGGCCGATCGATCAACCTCGCACTGGCCCGACGGGGGATCGTACCGCTGACCGAGCTCGGTGTGTTCGACCAGGTCGAGCCGATCACGATTCCCATGGCCGGTCGTATCGTGCACGCCACGGACGGGTCGACCAACTTCCAGCCCTACGGTCTCGACGGCGACGACGCGATCCTGTCGGTGTCACGGCCCGGACTGAACGCCATCCTGCTCGACGCCGCCGAGGAGACCGGCAACGTGTCGATCGAGTTCGGTCAACGCTGCCGGGGTGTCGACTGGGACGAGAAGCTGATCGTATTCACCGACTCCGGCAACGACGACCAGATGACGCAGGTCCCCTTCGGCACGGTCTTCGGGTGCGACGGCGCCAACTCCGAGATCCGACAGGCCATGCAGCGGGTCAACGGCGGCACCACCACCATCGAGCAGCTCGACCACGGTTACAAGGAGCTCGAGATCCCGGCCGGACCCGACGGGTCCTTCCAGCTCGACCCCGGTGGTCTGCACATCTGGCCTCGCGGTCAGCTGATGTTGATCGCGCTGGCCAACCCTGGCGGTGACTTCACGGTGACCCTGTTCATGCCGTACGAAACCCCCGACGGCAAGGACCAGCCGACCGGGTTCGACGACCTGGAGGACCAGGCCGCGGCCGAGGCGTTCTTCGCCCGGGAGTTCCCCGACTTCGTTGAACTCGTTCCCGACGCCGGCGAGCAGTTCATGGCCAATCCCACCGGCGACCTGGGAACCGTCCGCTGCACCGGGTGGAGCCGGGGCGGCGACGGCGTGATCCTCGGTGACGCGGCCCACGCCATCGTGCCGTTCCACGGCCAGGGGATGAACGCGGCGATGGAGTCGGCTCGCCTCCTCAGCCGGCGAATCGCCGAGTCCGGTGACGACCCCGACCACGCCTTCACGCTGTTCGAGATGGACCGCAAACCCGATGTCGACGCCATCGCCGACATGGCGCTCGACAACTACATCGAGATGCGGGCCGGGGTCGCCGACCCCGACTACCTGATCAAGCGGGAGCTGGCCCTCGAGCTCGAGCGCCGCTTCCCCGAGGTGATGGCGGCCCGGTACGGGATGGTCATGTTCACCACGATGCCGTACCACGAGGTGCAGGAGCGGTCGGCCGAACAGCAGCGGATCCTGACCGACCTGGTGGCCGGCGCCGGCTCCATCGACGACATCGACTTCGACCGGGCCCGGGAACTCCTCACGGAGCTGGGCCCCCTACCAGCGGAGGTCTGATATGACCGCATCCCCCGACAGCTCGTTCCACGACAAGCAGAAGCCCTTCGACGAGACCCCCGGTGTCGAAACGGTGGCCGAGTCGCTGGCCCCGGCCATGACCTACGGCAGCTATCTCAAGATCGAGGAGCTGCTGTCGTTGCAGCAGCCGGTCTCCCGCCCCGTCGAGCACGACGAGACGCTCTTCATCATCATCCATCAGGTCTACGAGTTGTGGTTCAAGGAGGTGCTGCACGAACTCGACGAGCTTGTCGACTTCCTGAACGACGACCGCCCCGCACTCGGTAGCCACCAACTGGTCCGGGTCCTCAAGATCCTGAAGACCCTGGTGGCGCAGATCGACGTGCTCGAAACCATGACGCCCCTCGAATTTGAATCATTCCGGGAGTTCCTC
>JAOUGG010000078.1 GCA_029857855.1 Acidimicrobiia bacterium
CCGCCTGATCGAAGGTGCGACCCGACGGGGCCAGGTAGATCAAGGGCCTCGGCGGATCGATCTGCTCGACGATGTCGAAGATCGGCTCGGGTTTGAGCACCATGCCGGCACCTCCGCCGAACGGTGAGTCGTCGACCGTCCGGTGCACGTCGGTGGTCGTCTCCCTCGGGTCGTGAACCCTGATGTCGAGGGTCCCGACCTCCCGGGCCTTGCCGATGATGCTCGCCGACACGAACCCCTCGACCAGGTCGGGAAGGATCGTGAAGACGTCGATGCGCAAGGCGTTCGGTTCGGCGGGTCAGGCGTCGTCGAGCAGGCCGGCCGGAACATCGACCTGAACCCGCTCGGCATCGTGGCTCTGATAGAACGCCAGCGGGACCAGTCGTCCGTCGCTCAGCTCGAGCAGGTCGGAGGCCGGATTGGCGATCAGGGCGACCACCGGGCCGTGCTCGGTGCCGTGCTGATCGACCAGGATCTTGTCGACCAACTCGTGGACGAAGACCTCGCCCTCGGTGTCGATCGGTACCGCTTCGAGGAAGACACCCCGCAGCCGGTCCGCCGCGGCGCGATCGTCGACACCCTCGAACCGGACCAGCCACCGGTCCTTATGGGGCCTGGAGGTGGCAATCGTCAGCCAGTCCTCGCCAAACGGGCCGCCGGTGACCCGAAAGCGTGAACCGGGCCTCGTGCGATCGTCGATCAGGTTGGTGATCCAGGTGACGACGACCTCACCGCGCAGGCCGTGGGCCTTGCCGATTCGGCCGACCTCGAGGTACGACTCGGCACCGGACGCGTCGGGTTCGGTGTTGCTGATGATTTCGCTCATCGGATCAGCGGGCGGGCCGTCGGGCACGTTGGCTCGGGCGAACCCGAACGAACGCTATTCGACGAACTCGACCTCGGTGACCACGCCATCCCTGGCGGCGGCGGCACCGACGACGGTGCGTATGGCCGAGGCCACCCGACCACGACGGCCGATCACGCGGCCCATGTCATCGGAGTTGACGCTGACGTCGAGCCGTACCCGGTCACCATTGGCCGTCGTCTCGATGGAGACGTCGTCGGGCTCCGAGACCATGGCCCGACAGAGGTGAAGAAGGACGGCTTCTGCGGTGGGGGCGGGAGAGTCGCTCATCGACATTCCCGCGCTCACGCTTCGGCGCCGGCAGTAGCCGGAGCGTCGGACTCGGCTGCAGCGGCCTCGGCCTCAGCGGCCGCTGCCGCCTCCAGGTCCTCGACACTGGTGCCGCTTTCGAAGGCTTCCCAGGCGCCGGACACCTTCAGGAGCTTGACCACCCGGTCGGTGGGCTGGGCGCCGTCGCGCAGCCAACGGACCGCCTTGACGTTGTCGATCTTGATATCGGAAGGCTCGGTACGGGGGTTGTAGGTACCGACGATCTCGATGAACCGACCGTCACGGGGGGAACGAGCGTCGGCGGCGACGACTCGGTAGGTCGGTTGCTTCTTCTTCCCCATGCGCATGAGGCGCAGTCGAACTGCCACGATGGTTTCTCTTCTCTGGTCTCGGGTACTTCGGTCTTGTCGCGGTTTCTCACACGCGAATCAAGCAACATATGAGCTTATCGAAGCCTGAATCCGGCTCCACGCCTGCCGCCCCGCAAATTCAGGGCGCCCCGACACCATACTGAGCAACATGGCCAACCCCGGATCGACGAAGAACACAACGGTCTTCCATCTCGACGGCAAGCGGTTTCTGGGCCGCACCCCTGACGGGCAGCAGCTCATGATCGACGGCGAATCGTACGCCAAGACCGGCATGAACCCCATGGAGGTACTCCTCAACGCCCTCGGGGCGTGCGCCGCGTTCGACGTGGTCGAGATGATCCGCAAACGTCGCCTCGAGTTGATCTCCTACCGGGTCGAGCTGGAAGGTGACCGGGCCGGCGGCACGCCGTCGTACTACACCGACATCCGTGCCGTTCACCACATCAACGCCCCGGGTTTGAAGCAGGAGATGGCCGAGCGCTTCGTCGACCTCGCCACGAACAAGTACTGCTCCGTCGCCTCCAGCTTGAGGGCCGACATCACCTTCGACGTGGTGCTCGAACACACCCCCTGACCCCTCACCAACCCGTCCCCCCATCCCGAAATTTGCAGCACAGGCGGTGCTCATTACCACCTGAGGCGCACAGAACGATGGTCACTCCGAAATTTGCAGCACAGGCGGTACTCAGTACCACCTGGCGCGCGCAGAACGATCGGGGTGACCGGTTAGAGGTCGAAGCCCTCGAGATCGAGGTCCTTGGCCATCTTCTCCAGCTCGGCCTCGTCGAGACGATCCAGTCCCGGCAACATCAGCGGGGCCTTGCCGGCCTTGGTGCCCTTAGGCGTCACCCGACCGCTCTGATGGCGACTGCCGCCGCCCTTGGGCGTGACCCGTCCGCCACCGCCCTTGCGGCCCTTGGCCCCCTTCTTCTTTCCTCGCCGATCCCGCCTCGTCTTCTTGGTGCCCATGCCGCCGAAACGCTTCATCATCTTGCGCATCTCGGAGAACTGGTTGACGAGGCCCGAAACCTGGGTCGGGTTCGTTCCGGAACCGTTGGCGATGCGGGCCCGACGGGAGGCGTCGATGATGTCGGGGTTGGCCCGCTCCTCGGTGGTCATCGACCGGATGATGGCCTCGATCTGGTTGACCTGCTTGTCTTCGATCTCGACGTCGCGGATCTCCTTGGGCATGCCCGGCATCAGCCCGATGAGGTTGTTGAGCGGCCCCATTTTCTTGAGCTGCTGCATCTGGACGAGGAAATCATCGAGCGTGAACTGACCCTCGAGAAGCTTGGTGGCGGCCTCCTCGGCCTCCTCAGCCTCGAAGGTCTGCTCGGCCCTCTCGATGAGGGTGAGCATGTCGCCCATACCGAGAATGCGGCTGGCCATCCGGTCGGGGTGGAAGAGATCGAAGTCCTCGATCTTCTCACCGGTGGCGGCGAAGGCGATCGGCCGGCCGATCACCTCCTTGACCGACAGGGCGGCACCACCGCGGGCGTCGCCGTCGAGTTTGGTGAGGATGACGCCGTCGAGGGCCAGCTTCTCGTGAAACGCCTCGGCCACGTTGACGGCGTCCTGGCCGGTCATGGCGTCGACGACGAGGAAGGTGTAGTCGGGGTCGACGGCGATCGAGATCCGCCGGACCTCCTCCATGAGGGCCTCGTCGATGGCGAGACGACCGGCGGTGTCGACGATCACCACGTCGCGGCCGGTCGATCGGGCCTCGGCGATCGCGTTGGAGGCCACGGTGACCGGATCGGACGGATCGCTGTAGACCGGAACCTCGATCTGACGACCGAGCGTGCGGAGCTGCTCAACGGCAGCCGGCCGCTGGAGGTCCGCGCCGACAAGCAGCGGGTTGCGGCCCTGGCTCTTGAACCAGCGGGCCAGCTTGGCCGAGCTGGTCGTCTTGCCCGAACCCTGGAGGCCGGCCATCATCACCACGGTCGGCGGTTTCGGCGCGTAGACGATCTCGATGGTCTCCCCACCGAGACTGGCGGTCAGTTCCTCGTTGACGATCTTGACGACCTGCTGGGCGGGGTTGAGGGCCTTGTGGACCTCTTCGCCGACGGCCCGCTCTTTGATCCTCGATCGCAGGTTCTTGACGACGGTCAGGTTGACGTCGGCTTCGAGGAGCGCAACCCGGATCTCGCGGAGGACCTCGTCGACGTCGGCCTCGGTCAGGATGCCCTTGTTGCGGAGGCGACTGAAGATGCCTTCAAAAGTGTCGGTCAGTGATTCAAACATGGGACCCCAATCCTATCTTCGGCTGACCCCTATGATCCGTCCGCCGTCATGGGCGCGCTCCATCTCGAAGGGCGTGCAAGCGGCCAATGGCGTCGTCGGCACGCTCGACAGGCACGAGAATGTGGTCGTGGAGATAGCCGGCCACCACGTTGCACGGTATCCCGGCCGCTCCGAGCGCCTTGGAGATGGCGGCCGTCAGCCCGATGGCCTCCAACGAGGTGTGCACGTCGAGAGTGAGCCACGCCGCCGCAAACGTCGACGACCAACCCCGCTCGACCAGCGTTGCCTCGTCGCAGACAACGGTGATGCTGTCGCCGCCCTCATCCGGTTCACGGATCAGGGCCTCGATCCCGGCGCCCAGTGTCAGCTCACCGGCCTCCGCGAACAGTAGCGAGGTGACATGGAACGCACCGGGCCGCCGGACGACGGTCAGCGTGGTCAGAATTGTGGCCAGATCCGTTTCGCCCGACGGGTGCGACGGGGTCACCGATTCCGGGCCGCTGTCTCGAGATCGACGAGGAATCCATTGAATCCCTTCGTCAGTTGGGCGGCGAGCACGGGACCCATGAGCCGACCGGCCACACCCCACTTGGTGTCGTACCGGTAGTCGAGTTCGGTGGCCGAGCGGTCACCGTCCCCGGTCAGCGTGAAAGTCACCACGCCTCGGCGAATCGGCAGTCTGGTGGCCGAGTCGATGCTCACCACCATACGACTGTCCGGCTCCCACTCCCGTATGGTCTCCTCGAGCGTGCCGGTCGGCGAGAGGTCGCAGTGTCGCTGGGCCCCGACACCGGCGACGGCATCGCTGGTGGCGAAGCTGTTGGCCACTCCCGAGTTCCACGAGGCGATGTTGGGGAAGTCGGCCAACACCGCCCAGACAGCGGAGCGGGGTACAGGCATCGAACGTCGAACCTTGATTTGTCGCATGTCGAACCCAACAGGCCCGTGGCGTGATTTGTTCCTTCCCACTACCGTTGGATCGCCGCCGACCGTCACACGCTCTCGACCGCAAGGCCTCACATGGACTACTCCGACGCACAAAACCTCGCCCTCCTCCTCCTCCGGGTCTCGCTCGGCCTCATGATGGCGGCCCATGGCTACGCCAAGGTCTTCCGAGGGGGCAGGCTGGCCGGGACGGCGGGCTGGTTCGATTCCATCGGCATGAGGCCGGGCAGACTCCATGCGCCGCTGGCCGCCGGATCGGAGATCGGTTCGGGCCTGCTCATGGCCCTCGGGCTGCTCCACAGCTTCGCGGCCATGGCCATGATCGGAGTGATGGTGGTGGCGGCGTGGACGGTGCACCGTCACAACGGGTTCTTCATCATCAGCGAGGGCTGGGAGTACACCTTCATCATCGCCGTGGCCGCCGCGGCCCTGGCAATCCTTGGACCGGGCGAGTGGTCGATCGACCAGGCGATCGGTCTGGCCGATGATCTCGACGGTCTCACCGGGTTGGCGCTGGCGCTGGCCGGCGTGGCCGCCGGCGCCGCTCAGGTGGCGGTGTTCTTCCGTCCGCCCGCCGCCACCGACTGACACCGGCTACGCCGCTACTCGAACAGGGCGTCGACGAATTCGGTCGGCTCGAAGTCGACCAGATCGTCGACCCCTTCACCCAGGCCGACGAGCTTGACCGGCAACCCGAACTCGGACTCGATGGCGAACACCACGCCGCCCTTGGCCGACCCGTCGAGTTTGGTGAGTACAACACCGGTGACGTCGACCGCCTCGGTGAACACCTTGGCCTGCGAGAGTCCGTTCTGGCCGGTGGTGGCGTCGAGCACGAGCAGCACCTCCGACACGTGGCCCGGCTCCTTGGCCGCCACCCGCCGTACCTTCGACAGTTCATCCATCAGGTTGGTCTTGTTCTGGAGGCGTCCGGCGGTGTCGGCGAGCACGACGTCGCAACCTCTGGCCGCAGCGGCCTGCACCCCGTCGAAGATGACCGACGACGGATCGCCCCCCTCGTTGCCGCGAACGATCTCGGTTCCCGCCCGTTCCGACCACAGGGTCAACTGCTCGGCCGCCGCGGCCCGGAACGTGTCACCGGCCGCCATCAGCGGCTTGTGACCCTCGGCCACCAGACGTTTGCCCAACTTGCCGATGGTCGTGGTCTTCCCGACACCGTTGACGCCGACGAACAACCACACGTTGGTTTCGCCTTCGTCGAGATGCAGCGACCGATCCTTTCCTGCCAGCTCGCGGTGCATCCGGGCTTTGAGAATCTGGAGAACGGCGGCGCCGTCGGTGGCGTCGGCCTCCTTGGCCTCGGCCCGAACGTCGGTGATCAGCGCCATCGACGTCTTGACCCCGACGTCGGCTCGGATCAGCGCCTCCTCGAGCTCCTCCCACTCGTCGTCGCCGATCCTGGCCAGACCGACCAGCCCGCCGAGATAGCCGGTGAAGGCGCTGCGGGCCTTGGTGAGCCGCTCGAAGAACGACGGCTTGACGACCGGTTCCGGTTCGACGACGACATCGGGAACGGCGACCGGCTCCTCGACGAGCACCCCGTCACGAGTGTCATCGAGACGCAGATCGGGCTCCGGGCGCTCTAGTTCGTCGACCGTTCCGGGGACGACGACTCGACGTCGCGACCGGGCGACGATGAGGCCGACGGCGACCGCCACCAGGGCGACGCCGACGATGATCAGGAGAGTTGTAGCGTCCATCGGCTCCGATCCTAACGGCACGGAGTCGGCGGACGGCTCGAAAACCGGCCCCCGCAGCCGATCACCGCGGGCTCTCGGTTACGGGCGAGCGCCCAGCACGGCTCCGATGTCGACTTCGACGCCGTCGCGCACCACCCGGAGGTTGACCTCGTCGCCCGCCTGGCGGGCCAGAACGAGACCGGCCAGTTCGGTGATGCTCGTCACGGGGGCCTCGTCGAGGCTGAGCACCCGGTCACCGATTTCGATACCGGCCATCGCAGCGGCCGAACCGTCGGTGACCTCGACGATCTCGACGCCGGGCTCGCCCCCTTCCGGGGCCTGACCGGAGACGCCGAGGAAGCCCGGCTCGATCGGTTCACCCGACACCAGGAGATCAGCGATTCGCACCGCGTCGACGATGGGGATGGCGAAGCCGACACCGGCGTTGGTGCCGCTGAAGCCGTCGGTCTGGATGGCGGTGTTGATGCCGATGACCCGACCGTCGCGGTCGGCCAGGGCGCCGCCCGAGTTGCCCGGATTGATGGGGGCGTCGGTCTGGATCATGGCCACGTAGACCTGCGGTGTCCGACTCGGAACCGGACGGTTGACGGCTGAGACGATGCCGGCCGTCACCGTCTGCTGCAGGTCGAACGGTGAGCCGATGGCCACCGCGACCTGTCCGACCCGAACCGGCGTGTCGAGCGCCAGGTCGGCAACCGGAAGATCCCGCTCGCCGACCGAGAGTACGGCGACGTCCTTGCTCGGGTCGGAACCGACCAACTCGGCGTCGAACGTCTCACCCGTCGAAAGACGAACACTCAGGAACTGTGCGTCCTCGATCACGTGATTGTTGGTGAGGATGTAGCCGTCGCGGTAGATGACGCCCGATCCGAGACCGAAGTCGGTTCGAATCTGAACGACCGACGGGCCCAGCAACTGGGCCACCAGCGACGCCGGTTCCTCGACCACCCCGCCGGCGCTCTCACTTCGCACGACGATCGACGTCGGGGTCGTGGCGGCGCCCGGCGCGGCGACACTGCCGTTGATCTCCCCGGCCGCAAAGCCGCCGGCCGCGACGAGGCCGCCGGCGACGAACGCCACCAGTGAGCGCCAACCCCAGCGGCTCAGGCGGCCTTCGCCCGCGGGCTTCTGGCCAGGGCCGGCCGGCGGCTTGGGTGGGCTCGACGGGGTGAAGGCCTTCGGGGCGATCGGTTCGATCGGGGGCGGCGGAACCGGCGCACCGGCAGGCGCATAGTTGGGGGCCGTCGGGCCGCCACCGAGCGGGCGCGGCTGCGGCGGTTGGGGTTGATGTTGAGGTTGAGGTTGAGCCGGCTGGGGTCGGGGAGGAGGCGGCGACGGCTCGTGAACCGGCGGAGCTGCGGTGACCGAATCGGCGAACGGGGCCGGCGTAGCCGCCGGCTCCCACGAGGGCCTGGCCATCTCGTCGGTCGGTTGCGGTAGGAGCCCCTCGAACATCGGGGTCGTGGGATCGTTGTCCCCGAACCGCTCGAATTCCGAATTCACGGCTGACCTCCTCGCGCCGGTGCCGGCGCGCCCGCGCTCGATTCATCCACAGTAGTTTCACCGACGGGTGGGAGACCAGACGGAGCATGCACCTCGGCGGTGCCGATCATCTCGTCGTCCGCAGCGGCGCCGGGTGGCGAAGGGTCGCGTTCATCGCTTCTCTGATCGACCGTCGGCCCTCTGCCTGTAGCCGACCGAGGCAGACGGACCACGAAGGTCGCCCCCTCACCGGGTGTCGACGTGACGGCGACGGTACCGCCGTGGCGCTCCACGACCTGCTTCACGATGCTGAGTCCGAGCCCCGAACCGGTGCCGGCGTTGCGGCCCCGCCAGAAGCGGGTGAAGACCTGCTTTGCGTCCTCCGCCGACAGGCCGGGCCCGTGGTCGGCCACGGACAGCTCGACGAACCCGTCGTCGCCGGAGGTGACACCGACCTCGACCGCCGTGTGCGCCGGAGCGAACCGCAGGGCATTGGAAACCAGGTTGGTGACGACCCGGTTGAGCGACTGCTCGTCTCCGCGGACCACCGGTATGCCCGATGTGTGTCGATCGATGGTGATCGAACGCTCACGGGCCGGGCCGAGGAACTGCTGGCGAACATCGTCGGCCACCGAGGCCAGGTCGACGTCGAGTTGCTGGATCTGCGGGACACCGCTTCGGGCCTGCACCAGCAGATCGTCGACGAGATCACTCATCCGGCCCGTGGACCGATGGGC
>JAOUGG010000777.1 GCA_029857855.1 Acidimicrobiia bacterium
GCCGATGCCTGCGACCGACTTGGCATCAAACCTCGGATTCTCCCGAGCGTGGGGCCAACCACCGGCCCGGCTCGGATCGCCGGGCGCGTCGTAACCATGCGCCTCGGCCGGCCGGTCAAGGGGGGGCAGCGCAGCACCGAAGCGCCATCTGTGTGCGGCGGCCACCGACGCCGCTACCGACACCGACGTGATCGTCGTGGCCCATCAAGGCCGGGGAGACTGTGCCGGCTGGGGTGGCAACCTCTCCCGGGCGGCTCGCAAACGAGAGGTGGCGGGAACGATCGTTCACGGTGCGGTCCGAGACGTCGACGAGGCGATCGAGATCAGCTATCCGGTGTTCGCAACCGAAGCCACTCCCCTCACGGCGAGAGGACGGGCCGAGGAGAAAGCTTGGGGCGCAACGGTCGAGCGACGACACCGCTCCCGTGCCGCTCGCCTACTTTGGCGCCGCGCTCGCCTTTTGACTGCTCACCCAACTCGCTCGTGTTAGCGAGGCCCGAAGATACGAGCTCACCAGCGCCCGCGTCACGGTTGAACCCAGCTTTTTGATGTCGGGTTCGATACTGGCCGGCACGGCCAAGCACGCACTCGCTTCGATCGACACCCATTTGCAGATCGAGGCCGACCTTGACCCCGGGGTCATTCGGGAGATCGTGACCCAGGCGGAGCAGATGTGCTTCGTGATGGACGCGATCGAACGACCGCACGCGGTCACACGCCGATCCGCCTTCAACGGCTCGCCGCTCTGAGCGATCGCGGTGAGAAGGAAGGAGAGGGGCTACTGGAAGGAGAACAGCGGCGGGAAGGCCAACACGACGAGCGCGGCCCAGATCGGGTAGACGACCAAATAGGAGGTCTGCCAGCGTGAGACCGCGTCGAACCTCACCTGGCGCTGGAGGAATCGCACGTACAGCCAGGCCGTGACCCCGAGGTTGACGAGTAGCACCAGGTTCTCGCCGAGCGCCGCCGTCTTGTTGGCGCTGAACCCGAATTCGGAGATGCGCCCAAGGATGGCGGCCAGCCCGACGATGTCGATGGCCAGGGCGCTTGCGATCATGGCCAGCTGCAGCCAGTCGAACCAGTTGGCCTCGGCACGGGGATCCCGGGACGACACCGAGTAAAGCACGAGCCCGAGCACCACAACGAGGAGCAGGTCGATGAGGATGAGGATGTCACGGTCGACGTCGAAGCCCTGTCCGGTGGCCGCGACCGTGACCAGGAACACCACGAACAGAATCGTGAACAGCGGGCTGAACACGCGGGTGAGCACGGGAGCCATCGCCTCGATGACGCCTTGGCGGGCCTCGACCAACCACGCCGCCACCAGCACCGCGCCCGCCATGCCGCCGGGGAGGACGACGTTGGTCAGCACCGGGTCGGCATCGACGCCGACGCCGTCGAAGATCGCGTAGGTCAACGCGATCAGCACGCCGCCGCCGAAGCCGATCAAGGCGAAATAGATGAAGGTCTCGCCGGTGAACCGAACGAAGTCCATCCGGCGATCGTGATTGCGCCAGCGTCCGCCGACGTAGGCGAGGCCGACAGCGAACCAGAGCGCGATCGGGAGATGGATGGCGGCCAGGTTCAGGGTGTGGAGATCGCCGGACTGATCGAAGGGATAGAAGACCATGGCGGCCACGCCGACCACGAACGCCGCGGCCGCGGCCACGATCGGTCGGCGATCGAGATCGCGTTTCAGGGCCAGGTAGGCGAACACGAACGGGAGCACGGTGAGCGGGAGGTGGCGGACGAACGAGTCGTCGTCGACCAGCGCGAGTAGCGAGATCGCCGCTGTCGCCGCCCCGAGCGCCAGCAGCAGCACAATTGTGAACTCGCCGATGTCGGGCCCCGAGCCGGCGTCTCCCGCTGGTCCGCCGGGCAGGACCAGTTGGCGCCAGAGTCGATCCGAGTGCTCCTGTGCGAACTCGTGCGACACCGCGTCGAGTCCGCCCATCCGCTTGACGGCGATGAGAAACGACTCGTCGGGACTGAGCCCAACGGCAGTGAGTTCGTCGATCTGGGCGCGGAGGTGGTCCTCCAGCTCCTCGACGTCGACATCCTGGACGGCCCGCCGACCTCGGGCGAAGTCCCGCCACTGCGAGATCTGTGCTTCCAACTGGTCGGTCATGTTCCGAGGCTCCAACCCAGTGTGCGCGGGTTGGCGAAGTTCACGTCGGTCCAGATCCGGTCGAGTGTGTCGTTCACCATTCGCCATTGCGAGCGCTGCTCGGTGAGTGCGTCGGACCCGTTGCTCGTCAGGCGGTAGTACTTGCGCCGACGTTCGCCGGTCTCGGCCGCCGACCGCCACGTCGACTCGACGTAACCCAGCCGTTCGAGGCGATGGAGCAGCGGGTAGAGCATCCCGTCGGTCCAGGTGATCTCACCACCGGACAGCTCGCCAACCCGTTTGATGATCGCGTATCCGTAGTTCTCGCCTTCCGCCAGAATGGCCAACACCATCGGGGTGGCCGATGCCGCCACCAGATCCTTTCCTACATGCATAGCAGCACTATACCTTGTAGTTCGATGCAAAGGGGTTCAACGTAGAGAACGAGCGGCATCGCGCGGGGCTCG
>JAOUGG010000778.1 GCA_029857855.1 Acidimicrobiia bacterium
CGCCGGACCGAACACCGTCCAGGCGTCGTTCGAGGTCTACAACGAGGGCCGCGACCCGATCGTGTTCAAGGAGTTCTACTACCTCGACAACAAGGGCAACCGGTACCCGGTGTCGGGAAGCGATCCGGTGGCCGCAGGACCGATTCCCGGCCGCAACGAGGATCCCATCATCTGGGAGTGGACCGTCGAGGTCGAGAACGGCTACGACGGCGGGCAGTTCGTGCTTGTCGCAGCCGACCTCGACGAGTCCCGCCAGGAGGACACCGAGGTGCTGGTTGCCCGTGAGTTCCCGGTGACGCCGTCGCCGTTCTTCAGCGACTTCGATGTCGACGCCGCGGCCATCGCCAAAGCACTCGGCGGCGTCGTCACGACGACGACCGCCGTCGAGTCGGGAGCCGCTGCCGACCAGAACGGATCACCTCCGTCCTCGCCGGCCGCCACCGCGAACACGGGAACATCGCCGACAACGGCGACGACCGCGACCTCAGCGTCGACCGCCACAACGCCGATTCAGACGAAGGCGTCCACCACCTCCTCGAGCAGCCCATGACCGTCCATCCAGCCGACGACGATCGACCGCCGACAGCCGGTGGAGCGGAATCAGCCGATGGGGCGACGTCCGACGACGATCGCCCCGACCGTCGTCGGCCCCTCTACGCCATCGCCGGCGTGGTTGCGCTGGTGGCCCTCGTCGCACTCGTGATGGCGGTCACCGGGGGTGACGGCGGCGATAGCCAGAACATCGCGGTCGACGACACCACCGGCGGGACCCTGGCTCCCACCGGCGAACTGGCCGCCGACACCGGCGGCGACCAGTCGGGCGACACGAACGGATCGGACCCAGGCGACGGCGACGACGACGATCCCGACGACGATGACGACGACTCGGGAGACGGTGACTCCGAGCGCACCGACGTCGGGGCAAGCCGTCCCGACGTGATCCAGCCCTTCCGCTGCGCCGACGAACCCGATCGTTGTCTCGACCGTTTCGAGGTCGACGGCTTCGACGGCCTCTGGAATGTGGGCGGCGGTGACTTCACCGATGATGAGGGGCATCGGTGGAGTGCTGCCGACTGCATCGGCGGGAACACCTACGAGTCGCCCAACGAGATCGACGGCACCGACGACGACCGCCTGTTCCAGTCCCGCCGGTTCGAGCCGACCTGTTCGTTCGCCGTCGAGCCGGGGTTGTATCGGGTTCTGGTCGGCTGGGCGGAGACCTACGACGCCACCCCCGGCTACCGGGTCTTCCCGCTCGTGATGGAGGGCAGCGACCGGGCCGTCATCGACGTCGGCCGGGCGGTCGGCATCAACCGCCCGTTCATCCAGAGCTACGAGGTGAATGTCATCGACGACCGCCTCGACGTCGTCGCCCCGCCCCAGGAGAACCGGTCGATGCTGGCCGCCATCGCCTACGAACGCATCGGCGATCCGCTGCCGGTGTCGGAGGTCGAACTGACGGCGTCACAGGCCATCCCGCTCGATCGCTCGACCGGGGGCCCCAGCGACATCACCGAGCTCGTGCGCACGCTGACCGACGGCGACACCCGGACCGTCGGCCCCGGCGGTGACCACCCGACCCTGCAGGACGCGTTGGAGGACGTCGAGCCCGGTCAGATCATCAGACTCCTCGGCGCCGGTCCTCACCCCGGGCCCGCCCGCACGGTTCGATCCGGCACCGCGTCCGCTCCGATCGTGATCACGGCCGACCCTGGGGCCTATCTCGAATGCCCGTCGCCGAACGACGGTGAGGTCGCACGCTGCCTCCAGCTCGGCCACTCGTCGTACCGGATCGTCGGCTTCGCCGTCGTCGGGGGATCGTCGAACCTCTACATGGTCGGCGACGGACCGGGTCAGTACGTGACCGACGTCAAAGTCCTGAACTCGGTGTTCCGCGGCTCACCGGCCGGCGGCACCGGCGAGTGCATCCGGATCAAATACCAGGCCTCGGCCATCGAGATCGCCGGCAACGACATCGCCGACTGCGGTCTCGGCAAGTGCTGCAACGACTCGAAGAACGGCGAAGGCGTCTACATCGGGACCGCACCAGAGCAGCTGAAGGAGAAGAATCCCTCGCCCGAGCGCGATGAAACCACAGATGTGTGGGTCCACCACAACACGATCCGGAGCCTCAACGAATGTGTGGAGGCCAAGGAGGCGGTTCATTCGATCCTGGTCGAGTACAACTCCTGCAAGGGCCAGGCCGATGAGGAGAGTGGCGGGTTCGGAAGCCGGGGTGGCCTCGTCGGGCGGGGCAACGTCTTCCGCTTCAATCTCGTCGAGAACGCCGCCGGCGCGTGTATCCGGTTCGGGGGCGATGACGAGCCGGACGGGACCGGCAACGACTTCTACGGCAACGTCTGCCGGGACATCGGCGGCGAGTACGGGGTCAAGCAGCAACGTGATCCCCAGGGCCTGGTCTGCGGCAACGTGTTCGCCGGATCTGCTCCGTCGACCCGGCCGTCGCGCAACAAGGGCGTCGATCCGACGGCGGCCTGCCCGGCCGGGACTCCGGTCGCCGACGGGGAAGTGGGTGCCGGTCGCCCCAACGAGGGATGACC
>JAOUGG010000779.1 GCA_029857855.1 Acidimicrobiia bacterium
GGCTGCGGTACGGGGCGAGGCCGAACAACTGGATGATCTGGATCGGTTTGCCGGCGATGCCGCCGGTGATGGTGTCGGCCTCGACAAAGAACCGCACGATCAGTTCGGCAAAGGCGAGCGTGGCGATGGCCAGATAGAAGCCGCGCAGGCGGGCGGCCGGGAACCCGATCAGCACACCGACCACCGCGGCAGCCAGCGCCGACAGGATCAGCGAGATGACCCAGGGCACGCCGAGGTCGCTGAACAGCCAGTTGGTGCCGTAGGCGCCGATCCCCATGAAGGCCACGTGGGCCAGCGCGATCTGGCCCGTCCAGCCCATGATGATGACGAGGCCGACACCGGCGGTGGCGAACACCACGATGAGCGTGGCCAGGAAGAGCCGGTAGCCGTTGATGAGGTCGGGCAGCACGATGGCGATCGCCGCCAGCGCGATCGTCACTGCTGCCGTTGCCAGTCGTCGGTTCAAGCTCAGACCTCCCGGGGCCGGGCCTTGGAGAACAACCCCTCCGGCTTGGCCATCAGGATGAGCACGACGAAGATCATGGCCACGGCGGCCCGGCTGCCGGTGCCGATGTAGAAGCCGGCGAGGTTCTCGATGACACCGAGGGCGAGCCCGCCGAGGAAGGCACCGATGATGGATCCGAAGCCGCCCATCGTGGCGGCGACGAACGCCTTCAGGATGAGCGGTGCGCCGGCGGTGTCGGTCAGCACCGTCGATTGGGTGTGGAGGGTCATGGCCACGGTGGCGATGGCGGCGGCCAGCGCCCACGAGATCGAGAACACCCGGTCGACCCGAACGCCGAGCAGGCGGGGGGTGACCCGGTCCTCGGCGATGGCCTGCATCCGGATCCCCCACGGCGATTTGAAGAACCACAGCAGGGCCGCGGTGATGAGGGCGCCAAGCCCGATGGTGGCCAGCTGGTCGTAGGTGACGAAGTTGCCGGCCACCTCGAAGTTGCCGCTGAACGGCGCGTCGATCCGTCGGGGCTCGGAACCCCAGATGAGTTGGATGACGGCGCTCAGGACCACGAAGATGCCGATGGTCATGAGCACGGTGGCGAAATGCGATTCGGCCAGGATCGGGCGGATGGCGATGCGTTCGATCACGAGTGCGAGCGCCATGCCGAACACGATGGCGAGCGGGATCGCCGCCCAGTAGGAGAGCCCGAAGGAGTCCATGAGCTGCCAGCCGACGAACGTCGGAACGAGCCCCATGTCGGCGGTGGCGAAGTTGGGAACGTCGGTGGCCTTCAGGATGAGCACCACGGCGAGCGCCAGCATGGCATAGGTGCTGCCGGCCTGCAGCCCCGCGATCACCTGTTGAATCACGTCTCCCCCTTTGGTGTTGCGTCGTGGCCGCCAACATGGTCGGCAACCCGTCGTTAGGAGCCTCGCAACTAGTGTGGGTCGAGCTTAGCCTGAGGCTCGGTCGGTGTCGAGGCGAGCCGACTATACCGCGTTGGCGGCTTGTCCCTCGGCGTAGTTACACCGCGTTGGCGGCCCATCCGCCGTCGGCGTAGACAACCTCTCCCGACACGTACGACGCCCGCTCCGACAGAAGGAACTCGGCCAGTTCGCCGATCTCCGACGGCTCGCCGATTCGACCAAGCGGGACCCGCCCCGTCAACCATGCGACCTGGGCCGGTTCCTGCAACCGTTCCGATGCCATCGGGGTTCGGATGGGCCCGGGGGCGATGGCGTTGACCCGAACCCCGAGCGGAGCCCCCTCGAGGGCGGCGGCCTTCGTCAGCGCGGCGATGCCGCCTTTGCTGGCGACGTAGTGGGCCTGGTCGGGGACGGCGATCGTGGCGTTCACCGAGGCGATCGTCACGATCGACCGGTGCGGTGGTGGCTCGGTGTCCGGCGGCTCGGCGTCGGCGGCCACCGCCGCCCGGAGGAAGGCCCGGATGGCGAGCCAGGTGCCGGTCAGGTTCACCCGGAGGTGGCGGTCCCATTCCTCGAGCGAGGTGTCGACGATGGCGCCCCGGGTGCGGATGCCGGCGCTCGTCACCAACCCGTCGACCGGCCCGAGGTCGGCCATCAGATTCTCCCAGCCGGCTTCGTCGGTCACGTCGAGCCGGCGGATGCCGTCGGCCGGTTCGACGTCGGCACCGATCACCTCCCAGCCCCGAGCCGCCAGCACGTCACAGCAGGCCGCTCCGATCCCCGACGCCGCCCCGGTTACCACTACTCGTCTCATCGGCTCGCCGGTTCCTCTCCTTGTCGACGCCAGGCAGATGGTAGACCGGAGATCTGGATCAGCGCCCGCTACGTCGCTAGAATACTGACGACGCTTGTTCCCATCGACCTAACCGGAAGGAAGCAGCAGTCATGAACGCGGCACTTCACATACGCAACGGCCTGCTGATCGACGGAGCCGGGTCAGCCCCGGTCCCCGACACCGATGTCGTGATTCGCCGTGACGAGATCATCGGCGTCGGAGCGACCGGCACCATCGACGACCAGGTCCCCGACGGAGCGGTCGTTGTCGACGCCGACGGCGCCGCGATCATGCCCGGCCTGATCGACGCCCACTGTCACATCACGTTCGACGACGTGC
>JAOUGG010000780.1 GCA_029857855.1 Acidimicrobiia bacterium
CGGTCCTTCAGAGTCTTGATGACGTCGATCCGGCGGGGGGTACGCCACTTCGGCCGTCCGCCACCGCCACCATTCGATCGACCACCGGAGCGGTTTCCGGGCCCGCGCCGACGGCCGTTGGACGGCTGGTTGTCGTAGCGGAAGCCCTTGGGGTTGGCCTCGGCGCCCTTCACGGTCCGCAGCAGGTGAACGTGGGACCCGGAGCGCTCCCCCACCATGTACAGGTTGGTCAGATCAACCGGTCGTTTGGTTTCGACCACGAGACGGGTTTCGCCCCGTACCGTCTCGATCCAGGCGGCCAGCTCGTCGGCGTTGGAGACCGTGGCCGAAAGGCAGATCAACCGGATTCGGCGAGGAAGGTGGATGATGACCTCCTCCCACACCGGACCCCGATAGGCGTCCTGCAGGTAGTGCACCTCGTCGAGCACCACGCTCGACAGGGCATCGATGTCGTTACCGGCGTACAGCATGTTGCGCAGGACCTCGGTGGTCATCACCACAACCGGCGCGTCCGGGTTGATACTGTTGTCGCCGGTCAGGAGCCCGACCCGGTCACGGCCGAACTGCTCGCCGAGATCGAAGAACTTCTGGTTCGACAGCGCCTTGATCGGGGTGGTGTAGAACACCCGACCGCCAACCTCCAGCACCTGGGCGATGGCGTAGTCGGCCACCAGGGTCTTGCCCGCCCCGGTAGGGGCGGCCACGATCACGTGCTGGTTGTCGTCGATGCCGTCGAACGCGTCGAGCTGGAAGTCGTCGGGGGTGAATCCCAGTCGATTGATGAACGCCTGACGAACCTCGGCCGCCTCCACCATCACCCGACGGGCTCAGAGTCGACCGGCGGTTCCGCACCCCGCCGTCGCAACAGCAGCCGCCCGATGACGATCGAGACCTCGTAGAAGAGGTACATCGGCACCGAGACGATGGCCAGGTTGAACGGGTCGCCGGTCGGCGTGATGATGGCACCGAGCGCCACCACCGCCACGATGGCGATCCGCCGGTTGGATGCCAGCTGATCCGGTTTCAACACACCGACGAGCTGGAGGAAGATCAGGATCAAGGGGAACTCGGCGGCGAAGCCGAACGCCACCAGCATCTTGACGAAGAAGCCGAAATACTCGCTCGGTCTATAGAGCGGGGTGAAGCTGTCGTCGCCGAACCCCTGGAGCACGGCCAGGGTGCGGGGCATCAGGATCCAAGCGGAGGTCACGCCGAGACCCAGCAGTACGAGCGACGCGACGCCGAACGGGATCAACATCCGCTTCTCGTTCGGGTAGAGCCCGGGCATCACGAAGCGACCCAGGTGATACAGGACCACCGGAAGGGCCAGCAGCAGTCCGCCGTAGCCGGCCACGGTCAGCACCGTCGAGAACGCCTCGACCGGGGCGGTGGTGATGAGTTCGCACTTCTCGAGCGAGGGGGTGGCCGCAAGCTGGAATTCGCAGTACGGACCGATCAGGAAATGCAGTACCCGGCCCTGGAAGGTGAAGATGATCGTTGCGCCGGCGACCACTGACAGCACGGACCAGATGAGTCGCTTCCGCAGTTCGCTCAGGTGACCGAGCAGGGTCATCTCGGCCATGGCCTGGGCCCGTTGTTCCTCGCTCTCGGCCGATCGCCGGAAGGGGATCCTCATGCCACCTCGTCCGTTGCGTCGGACCCGCCACCCGAATCGGCGGCGGCGTCGGGCCCGAGGTGCTCGTCGGCAACGTCGGCATCGACAACATCGTCCGCAACGACCACATCGTCGGCGTCGACCACATCGTCGGCAACGATTTCGGCGCTATCCGGTGAGTCAGCGGTCTCGTCCGGCCCCTGCTCGGAGTCGTCCGCTGCGGAGTCGTCTGCAGCGGCGTCGTCGGGGTTCTCGACCGGCGGCCTGGCCCAGATGTCGGTGACCTTGGTCGACCCGTCGATCGTGAAGTCGGTCTTGAACGGCTCGGTGGCCGCCTCCTTGATCGTTTCGACCGTCTCCTCCAGCTCAGATCCGGCCCAGCTCTTGACATCCGCGGCCCGCTCGATCTCGTCGAGGCTGGAATTGAAGTCGCGACGGAGGTTGTCGCTCATGGTCTTGAGCTGGCCGACCACCCGGCCCGTCCGACGGATCACGCCGGGCAGCTGCTCCGGGCCGACCGCGATCAGCAAAACCAGCGCGATCAGGATCATCTCTCCGGCGCCGATGTTGAACACAATCAGTAGGCTAGCTCGGCCGCGTAAAAATGGATCTCCAGCTCACCCCGGCGTGGCCCGAGAGTTTGCGGAAAGCGGGGCGGCGATGCTGCAGCCCGTGAACCGCCGCTCGACCGCTACCCGTTTATGAAGTCGGCGAGGGCGGCGTTCAGCCGAGTGTCGTCCTGGAGAAGGTGATGGAAATCGAGCAGGTCATCGTGCGAGATGGGCTCACCGGCATGGACCTCGTTCAGCTCAGCCGGGAGGCGCCAGGTTGTGAACGAGACGCCGGAGGCGACGAGCAGATCGATGGTGCGGGATTCGGCCGGTTTCACGACCATCATCGAGCAGTGGGGGCAGCGGAACGCATAGGTGCCGACGTTGTTGTC
>JAOUGG010000781.1 GCA_029857855.1 Acidimicrobiia bacterium
ATCGGTGGTCGGATTGCCATCGGTATCGAGAGCCCAGCCTTCGGGAATGGCCCGGCCCTTCGAGGCCGCGGCCATGATCGAAACGTAGGCCGCAGCAGAAGAGGACATGTCGGCCACAACCGGCGACCCGCCGGCACGAGGGGTGGCCCAAGCCAGAGGATTGGTGCCGAAAAACGGAAGTCGGCCACCGTGGGCGGCTACCGATGGTGAGGTGTTGGAGACCATGAGGGCGACCAGTCCGTGGACAGCCAACGACTCGACAAACCATCCAAGCACACCGGCCGAGTAGGAGTGGCGAATGGTAAGCATGGCGATTCCGCACTCGACGGCAGCAGCCCGTAACGGTTCGGCGGCAGCCTCATAGGCCGGATGACAGAAACCGTTTCTGGCGTCGACCTCGATCACAGCAGCTCGGGGGGTCATCACTTCCGGCACCGCCTCGCCGTCGACTTTGCCGCAGGCTACATGGTCACAATACGTCGGCAGGTAGTTGAGGCCGACGGCGCGGATGCCGTCGGCCTCGGCGTCTCGGATGCTACGGGCAGTGGGTTCGGCCTGCAGTTCGGTTGCCCCGGCGGTGATCAACATACGTCGGGACAATCTTTCGACCTCGTCCAGCGTCAAATTGTGCATTGTTG
Organism: Acidimicrobiia bacterium; assembly: GCA_029857855.1. Taxonomy (GTDB): domain Bacteria; phylum Actinomycetota; class Acidimicrobiia; order Acidimicrobiales; family SZUA-35; genus JAHELU01. The sequence goes on from JAOUGG010000781.1 coordinate 639, forward strand.
TCCTTCTTTGAGTATCTGGATTTGAGTGTCTCGATTTGAGTGTCCGGAGATTCCTAACCGAGATGGCTCACTCCGGGGCCGCGCCGCCCTCAGATTCGCGTCGGGCAACGAAGTCGTCAATGGCGGCAACCACATCATCGGGTATCGGTGGGGGTTCGTAGTGGGCCAGGGTTCGTTTCCAAATCGCATTCGCTCGCAGCGCGGAGTCTTGCGCCCCATCTTCGGTCCACTGCTCGAAGTTGGCTCGGCTGAAAACGATCGGTTGGTAGAAGGCGTGTTCGAAACGGTCGAGGGTGTGTTGGGTGCCGAAGAAGTGCCCGCCCGCCCCCACGTCGGTGATGGAGTCAAGGGCCAGATCTTCTTCGGCCGTCGGTACCGGGGTGAACATTTCGGCCAGCATTTGGCACATTTCTATGTCGACGATGAACTTCTCGTAGGAAGCCACCAGACCGCCTTCCTGCCACCCGGCTGCATGCAGGATCCAGTTGGCACCTCCCATCACGGCACCGAACGTGTTGATCATGGTCTCGAACCCGGCTTGGGCGTCGACGCTGGTCGAGGCGCTTGAACCCGAAGAGCGCCACGGGATGTTGATGTGGCGAGCCAGCTGGCCGCTGGCCACTGCCCCTTTGAAGGCCTCGGGCGTTCCGAACGCAGGCGAGCCTGATTTCATGTCAACGTTGGAGGTGAAGGCGCCGTAGAGCACGGGAGCGCCGGGCCGGACCAGCTGCGAGAGGGTGATGGCAGCCAGTGCCTCCATATGTTGCAGCACCAAAGCCCCGGCCAGGGTGACCGGAGCCATGGCGCCGGCCAGGGTGAATGGCGTCATGGTCACCGGTTGGCCGAGGCGAGCGAAGTCGATGATTCCGAGAGCCATCGGATTGTCGAGCAGTCGGGGTGAATTGGTGTTGATGGTGGTAAAGACTCGTGGCTTGGCCGCAAAATCTTCGTCGCTTTCGATGCCGTAGCGGATCTTCATGAGGTCGAAGCCGTCTCGGACCCGTCGCCGCCCTCGTGAATACAAGAAGGGTGTCTTGTCGCTGAGAAGCACGGCCGACCGGTTGGTGGAGAGGTGTCGGATGTTCAGGCCGATATCGCTGGCCTCGACCGATGGCATAGTCGCGCCGAGAACGTCGAAGCTTTGAGTTAGGCGGATGAAGTTCTCATAGTCGACAAGAGTGCCGGGTCGGCGACCGTCGTCGAGGTCGGACACAAAAGGCGGTCCGGCGACGGGCAAGAAGACGATGTTTCGTCCCCCGATGTGAACGTTGCGCTCGGGGTTGGGAGCATATTGGGTGAATTCCGAGGGTGCGGTGCCAAGCGCAGCAGTGACCGTCTCGGGATCCAGGTAGACCATCATGTCATCGTCGACCTTGGCCCCACCATCGGCGAACAGTGATCGGGCCTCGGGCAGGGTCACCTTGATGCCTTGGTCGCGCAGGTACGTGAGGGCCGAGTTGTGGAGATGGGCGACCTGATCATCGGACAGGATCCGCAACGGTTCGAACGAGTTTGTCAGACGCCGATAGTGCGCGGTCGAGACTGGCGATCGATGTTTACGTTCCCTACGTCGGGCCATTTGGTTTCGCCTACTCGTTGCCGGTCAATCCTTCAAGCACCTGAACATCGACGAGGTCTTGGGGGCCGGGGACGGCCATGAGTTCGATGAACCCGTCGAAGTCCTTGCTCGCTATCTCCACTTACGGCGTTTGGTTGCAGCCATGGCGATGCGATCCATGATCGCCAGCTTAGTGATCGCCGTCGACAGATGAGGGAGTCCCCACGCTTCCGAAATGGCTCGTGTTATCGGGCGGTGCAGTCGAGCGATACGCCGTCCACTCGCGGCCATGATCTCCCGGAGCTCGACAGGCAGCAGGACCTCTACCTCGGGCACGTGAGCGATCGACCTGGGAGAA
>JAOUGG010000782.1 GCA_029857855.1 Acidimicrobiia bacterium
AACATCGACCGGCTCGAGGTGCGAGGCCGCGACTCGGCCGGGATCCACATCGCGGTTCGCAACCACGGACTCGACCTCGACTCGCCGATCGTCGCCGGGTTGCTGGCCGACCGGATCGACAACAAGCTGTTCGTCGATCAGTCGGTCGTGGTGTCGAACGGCGTGCTCGGGTTCGTCTACAAGGCGGCGGCCGAGATCGGCGAACTGGGTGACAACACCGCGTCGATGCGGGCGGCCATCGCGGCCGACGAAATGCTGCGGGCGGCGCTCGAAGCCGACACGGTCGAGGCCACCGTTCTGGCCCATACCCGTTGGGCGTCGGTCGGCATCATCTCGGAGCCCAACGCCCACCCGGTCAACTCGATCGAGGTGGGGGAGCGGGCCACCGGACCGTACGTGACCGCGGTGCTCAACGGCGATGTCGACAACTTCTCCGATTTGATCGCCTCCGGCAGCCTGTCGTTTCCGGCCGAGATCACGACCGACGCCAAGGTCATCCCGTCGATGATCAGCCGGTCGCTCCTCGAGTCCGGACCGAACGTCGACGCCGCACTCGATGAGGCCGTTCGCTCGACGGTCGCGATCTTCGAGGGATCGGTGGCCATCGGCGTCAGCACCGCCGTCGCCCCCGCCGATCTTCACCTGGCGCTGCGGGGCAGTGGTCAGGGCGTGTTCGTTGGCCTGGCCGAGGATGCGTTCGTCGTAGCCTCCGAACCCTACGGCGTGGTCGAGGACTCCGACGTCTACCTTCGCATGGACGGCGAGACACCGGCCGACCCCGAGAACCCGACGGCAAGCCAGGGGCAGATCATCCGCCTGTCGGGCGCAGCCGCCGGTGATCGGTCCGGCGTCAGCCGCTGGTCCTATGACGGCTCGGAACTGCCGATCGGACCCGACGAGTGGAAGAAGCCGTCGGTCACCACCCGCGACATCGATCGGGGCGACGCACCCCACTTCCTGCTGAAGGAGATCTCGGAGTCGCCCACGTCGTTCCGCAAGACGCTTCGGGGCCGTCTGGTCGAGGTCGACGAAGCTTCGGGAGACGGCGCGCTCACGGTGCGGCTCGGGGAGGAAACACTCTCGGAGTTGATGATCAAGCGCCTTCGCTCCGGCTCCATCGACACCGTCGCAGTGATCGGGCAGGGGACCGCCGCCGTGGCCGGCCAGGCCATCGCCACCGCCATCGGTGATGCGCTCGTCGGTTCGGGGGTCGTGGTGGAACCGATCACCGCCACGGAGCTGTCGGGGTTCCACCTCACCGACGACATGTCCGGCACCCTTGTGGTCGCCGTCAGCCAGTCCGGGACCACGACCGACACGAACCGCACCGTCGACCTTGCCCGGTCCCGTGGTGCCGGGGTCATCGCCATCGTCAACCGTCGGGGCAGCGATCTGGTCGACAAGTCCGACGGCGTTCTCTACACCTCCGATGGCCGCGACGTCGAGATGAGCGTGGCCTCCACCAAGGCGTTCTACTCCCAGATCGCGGCCGGGTTCCTGCTGGCCGATGCGCTGGCCCAGTTGATTCCCGGAGCCGTCGTCGATGAGGCCGAACGCCAGGGCATTCTGGCCGGCCTGCGTGATCTGCCGAACGCCATGACCGCCACCGTCGAGAAGCGGGCGGAGATCGGCGTGGCCGCGGCCCGCCACGCTCCCAGCCGCCGCTACTGGGCCATCGTCGGCAACGGCGCCAACTACATCGCGGCCAAGGAGCTGCGGATCAAATTGTCGGAGCTGTGCTACAAGTCGATCGCCTGCGATGTCACGGAGGACAAGAAGCACATCGACCTGTCGTCGGAGCCGATGATCCTGGTCTGTGCCGCCGGCTTGATCGGGTCGAACGCCGATGACGTGGCCAAGGAGGTGGCGATCTTCCGGGCCCACAAGGCGGCCCCGATCGTGGTGGCCACCGAGGGTGAGAACCGTTTCTCGGCCGCCCTCGAAGTCATCTCGGTGCCCGACGTGCACCCGAAACTGGCGTTCGTTCTCTCGACGATCGTCGGTCATCTGTTCGGCTACGAGGCCGCGCTCTCCATCGACGCCTCGGCCCGCCCACTGCGTGAGGCCCGCGGCGCCATCGAGGGGTTCGTCGGCACAGCCGTGTCCGGCCCCGAGAGTCACGGCTGGTTCGAACGTTTCGGACAGGCGATCCTGCCCTTCGCCTCGCGGTACTTCGACGGCCTCCGTGCCGGGCAGTACAACGGTCACCTGGAGGCCTCGACCGCCGTGAGGATGTCGGCGTTGCTGCGATTCGCCACCGGGGCGGTTCCGATCGAGTCCTACCAGATGGAGTTCGGGAAGGTCGGTACGCCGGGTGTGGTCGTCGAGGATCTCGCCGTCGCCCTGACCGCCGGCATCGAGGAGCTGACCCGCCCCGTCGACGCCATCAAACACCAGGCAAAGACCGTCACCGTCGGGATCAGCCGGGCCGACGAGAGTCTTCTGCAGGGTCAGCTCATCCAGGATCTGCTGGCCACCGGTTGCCCTCGCGACCGGCTCAGCTACTCCACGCTGCGGACGTTGGACGCCATCACGCCGGCCATCTCCG
>JAOUGG010000783.1 GCA_029857855.1 Acidimicrobiia bacterium
CGGAGCCCAGGCTGCGGGCCAGGTGCATGGCGGTCGACAACCCGTGGATGCCGGCACCAACGATCACGTACTTCGACGCGACTGGAAGCGACATGGGTCAGTGGGCTCCTCTCGGTTCCCATCCCTCGAGCACCGGCTGTTTCCAGTCGGTGCCGACGGTCCGGCACTGGTCGAGCGGCACCCACGAGCCCAGGTCCGTCTGGGGGTACTTGCAGTGGACGTCCTTGAGCTGAATGCCGTAGGAGTTGCCCTCGATCAGGTGCTTCATCAGGACCTTGCGGGCGAACTCGTCCTCCCGGCCCACCGGTATGACGAAATAGATCTTGATGAACGAGTTCGAGTAACGGTCGAAGACCGCCGGGTAGCCGTCCTCGGAGAGCAGGTGGATGTCCTCCAACCAGTTCAGGTCCTCGCCCGGGGTCAGGGCCAACAAGTCGATGTCTTCCACCAGGGAACGGTCCTCCTGGTAGTCGTAGCGCTTGCCGGCCAGAACTTCGGCGTCGATGCCGACCGTGCGCTTGCCGGTGTCGGATTTGCTCGTGGCCATCAGCCTCAGCCTCCCTGCTTTTCGATCAGTTCACGCATCTCGGCCAGAGCCCGCTCCTCGGTGACTCCCGGGATGTAGGTGGTGCCGCACAGGGGCACCTTGGCCATGGCCGACGCCTCGTAGGTGAGAGCGGCCAGATCCTCCGGTTCCAGGGAGTGGACGTCGGTTTTGCCGCAGGCCCGGGCCAGCATCTGAACCTCCATGGTCAACGTGATCAGGAAGTTGTAGACCCGCTCGGCCGCCTCGTCGACGTTGAGCCGTTTGCGCAGCTCGACATCCTGGGTGGCGACGCCGACCGGGCAGCGCCCGGTGTGGCAGTGATAGCACTGGCCGGCCGGCACTCCGACGGTGCCCTCATAGTCGGTGACCCCCGGGAGCTCCTTGTTGCAGTTCAACGCCATCAACGCCGCCGAACCGATGGCCACGGCGTCGGCCCCGAGGGCGAGGCACTTGGCCACGTCACCGCCGTTGCGGATACCGCCGGCGGCCACCAAGCTGATCTCATCGGACAGGCCCACATCCTCCAAGGCCCGGCGAGCCTCGGGGATGGCCGCCATCAACGGAATGCCGGTCTCCTCGGTGGCCAGGTGGGGACCGGCCCCGGTGCCGCCCTCGGCCCCGTCGAGGAAGATCGAGTCGGGACCGCACTTGGCCGCCATCCGCACGTCGTCATAGACCCGGGCCGACCCCAGCTTGAGCTGGATCGGCACTTGATAGTCGGTGGCCTCCCGGATCTCCTGGATCTTGAGCGACAGGTCGTCGGGGCCGATCCAGTCGGGGTGGCGGGCCGGTGATCGCTGGTCGATTCCGGCCGGCAGCGATCGCATCTCGGCCACCTGCTCGGTGACCTTCTGGCCCATCAGGTGGCCGCCCAGGCCGACCTTGCAGCCCTGTCCGATGAAGAACTCGACAGCGTCGGCCAGCATCAGGTGGTGAGGGTTGAAACCGTAGCGACTCTGGATCACCTGATAGAACCATTTGGTGGACAGGTCCCGCTCGGGCGGGATCATGCCACCCTCACCCGAGCAGGTGGCGGTGCCGGCCATCGACGCCCCTTTGGCCAGGGCCATCTTGGCCTCCAGCGACAGGGCCCCGAAGCTCATACCGGTGATGTAGACCGGGATGTCGAGCTCCAGCGGTCTCTTGGCGAATCGCCCGCCGATGACGGTCTTGGTCTCGCACTTCTCCCGGTAGCCCTCGATCACGAACCGGGTGAGCGTGCCGGGCAGAAACACCAGCTCGTCCCAGTGGGGGATCTTCTTGAACAGCGAAAAGCCTCGCATCCGGTAACGACCGAGCTGGGACTTGACGTGGATGTCGTTGATCACCGTCGGGGTGAAGATCTGGCTCTGACCCAACACGTCGGTGTTGGCGTTGGTGAGATGGCCGTTGACGGCGGCGCCGGTCATGGCGTCCTGAGCGGCCTGGGCCTCGGCCGTCTTGGCGGTGGGATTGGGATCCATGTTGCTCTCCTTGCCCCTAGATCACGAGCTTGCGCTCGGATGGCTCGAGCGAGTCGTAGTTGTGCAGCTGCTTTCCGCAGACGAACTTCTGGAACTCGGGTGGGTCGCCCAGGCCGTAGATGCGGAACTTGCGGGTGATGAGTTCGGTGTCGGCGTCGGTCCACTCACCGGGCACGCAGTCGACTCCAAGGGAAGCGATCTTGCCGGCAACGTAGATCTCCCCGTCGTACATCGAATCGCCGAGGTTGTGACCGGCATTGCCGCAGATGATCTGGCGGCCGCGCTGCATCATGAACCCGGTGTTGATGCCGACGTTGCCCATGACGATGATGGTGCCCCCTTTCTGGTCGATGCCGGTGCGGGCGCCGACGTCACCCTTGACGACCAGGTCACCGCCCCGCAGGGCCGCCCCGGTCAGGGATCCGGCGCATCCTTCGATCACCACCGATCCGGCCATCATGTTCTCGGCGCACGACCAGCCGACCCGACCGTCGATGTGAACCTCCGGTCCGTCTATCAGACCGAAGGCAAACCAG
>JAOUGG010000079.1 GCA_029857855.1 Acidimicrobiia bacterium
GCTCGTACCGTCCGTCAACCAACTGGGTCATGTCGTTTCGATCCGCAGTCAAGTGTAGGTGCGTCGAATCGCTTCGAGGCCGCGGCCGCTTGAGCGACCGCCGAGCACTCGTCACGAATACACTCGACCAAGTGACAGATCCCCACAACCCAGCGGCAACCGACGATCCCCTCGTCGCCGCCCTCGATGCCACCGGCGTCGACTACGAGATCATCGCCTGTGATCCCGACCTGGCCGACACCGCGCAGTTCTGCGAGGCCTACGGCTACGACCTCGAAGATTCGGCCAACACCATCCTGGTTGCGGGCAGGGCCGAGCCGCCCGTCCACGCGGCCTGCGTCGTCCTCGCCAACACCCGGCTCGACGTCAACAAGGTCGTTCGCAAACGTCTTGGGACCCGCAAGGCCTCGTTCGCCTCGGCGGCCGACACCGAGGCGTTGACCGGCATGACGATCGGCGGCGTGACCCCGTTCAACCTTCCCGACGGTATGCCCGTGTGGGTCGACGCCCGTGTCATGGACCGGGATCGCATCGTGCTGGGCGGCGGCGGGCGCGACCGCAAAGTCATCGCGTCGCCGAAACTGCTGGTGGCCACCGGAGCCGAGGTCGTCGACGACCTCGCCAAGTCCCCGCCGGCAACGTGACCGTCTCCATCGGCGCCATGCTGCGCCGCGAGATCGAGCCGTCGCACCTCGCGGAGGCGGCACACGCGCTCGACGGCGTCTACGACGAACTGTGGATCGTCGAGGACCTACCCTTCGCCGGCGGCATCGCCCAGCTCACCTCGGTCCTCGGCGCAACCGAGCACGCCCGGATCGGCCACGGCATCGCCCCGGCGCCGTTCCGCAACCCGGTGGCGCTGGCCATGGAGTGGGCCACCCTGGCCGAGATGTACCCCGGCCGTCTCATCGCCGGCGTCGGCCACGGCGTCCAGGAGTGGATGACGCAGATCGGCGAATCCGTCGCGTCCCCACTCACCCTGCTCGAGGAGACTCTGGTGACGACGCGGGGTCTGCTTGAAGGCGAGGAGGTGACCCTCGACGGCCGCTACGTTTCGGTCGACCGGGTCAAGCTCGAGTTTCCGCCCCGTATCATGCCGCCGCTGATGGCCGGTGTCACCGGTCCCCGCTCGCTGCGGCTCGCCGGAGCTCACGCAGACGGGACCATTCTCCCCGAGGGCCTCGGCCCAGAGGAGATCGCCACCGCTCGATTCCGGATCGATCAGGGTCGCGACGCCGGGGGCCGCACCGATCGCCACCACCTCACCGTCTTCGCCGCCTTCTTCGCCGACTCCGGTGATCTGCCGGAGTTGCCCGAGGGCGTGGCGTCGTCGTGGCTGGCGGTCGGCGCCGACGTCGACGAGGTCGTCTCCAAACTGATCGATCTGATCGACACCGGTATCGACTCCCTCATCCTGGTGCCGATGGGCGGCTCGCCCCAATATCAGCTCGACATGGCCGCCTCCCGCATCCTGCCGACCCTTCGTGAACACGCGGCGGTCCGATAGCGTCGTTGCAATGGTTGAACTTCGTCTTCCGGGCCGAGGCTGCGAGCCGATCACCTTGTGGGGAAATCCGGTCCTGCGCAAACAGACGACCCGGGTCACCGTGTTCGACGCATCCGTCCGCAAGCTGGTCGACCAGCTCTTCGAGACGATGTACGCCATCGACGTCGGCGTCGGTCTGGCCGCCACCCAGATCGGTCGAACCGACGCGGTGTTCGTGTTCGACTGCCGTGACGGCGTCATCGGCCACGTCATCAACCCCGTCGTCGACCGCATCGGTCTGGAGATCCAGGACGGCGAGGAAGGGTGCCTGTCGCTGCCCGGCTTCGGGGCTCCAACCGTGCGATTCGAGGCCTGCCGGGTCAAGGGCCAGAACGCCAGGGGCGAGGACATCGTGTACGAGGGAACCGGGCTTCGAGCCCGCTGCTTCCAGCACGAAACCGATCACCTCAACGGCAAGCTCTACATCGACCTCCTCAACACCGAGCTCCGCGCCGAATTGGAAGAGGAGATGCGGGACACCGAGTGGTACGGCCACAACGCGCTCGACCCGAAGTCGAGGCTCTACCGCCAGGCGCAGGGCGACTAGGGTCGTACCACCACCGCGACGCTACAATCTCCGGGGATCGAGCGCTCGGCGTGTGGGAACGGCGACATCAAAACGGAGGCAAGGAATGGCCAAGAAGGACCTGGATCTGGAAACCCCGTTTCGTCGGGGTGAGAAGGTGATGGCCACTCGAGACATCCTCGGGATTCCAAGCGGGACCGAGGGCAAGGTCCAGTTGCACAACGGCCTGGGTAGCTGGGACCGCTACTGGGTGCTGTTCGGCGACCAGCAGGTCGGTCAGGTCGATCACAACGACCTGACCCGGCCATATCAGCACGACGAGTGGCTCCAGCTTGAGAAGGAGAAGGCCGAGGCCGCACTTCGGTCCGACGAGGACCAGACCCAGGAATCCGACGCGGCCTCGTCCGGAGGCGATGGCGGCGGTGGGATCGCCAGTCAGATCCCGGCTTCCATCCTCGAACGAAGCAAGGCGGCCAAGCAGCGCCTGCTCGGTTAGCCGGCGGCGACAGCCACCGGCATCAGCAACTAAGCTCAACCTTGTGGCCGCCCAGTCGCCGCGGGCCCAGGAGGCCCTCAACCACCTCAAGCGGATCTGCTTCGGCCTGCCCGAGGTTACGTTGCGTCCGTCCCACCAGACGCCCACATTCTTCGTGCGAGACAAGAAGGTGCTGTGTCATCTGTGGGACAACCATCACGGCGACGGTCGACTCGCCATCTGGTGTCCGGCCCAGTCCGGCGTGCAGACCGAGCTGACCGAGCGGGAGGCCGATCGTTTCTTCGTGCCCCCGTACGTCGGCCATCGGGGCTGGATCGGCGTGAGGCTCGATATCGACGTCGACTGGGACGAGATCAACGGCATCATCGTCGACGCCTACCGGATGGCGGCGCCAAAGACCCTGGTCAAGGCGCTCGACGAGGCGCTCAACGAGCAGCTCGGAGAGGCACCGTGACCGAAGCCCGGCATTTCGACTACGAACTCGACCAACGATTCAAGGCCATCTGGTGGCCGCTCGGAGTGCGCTCCGGGCAGGGGGTCACGATCGACGATGATCGGCTGACCGCCCGCTACGGTCCGTTCACGTTGAACACACCACTCGAGAACGTCGTCGGGGGCCACATCACCGAGCACTACCGGTGGTACACGGCGATCGGGATTCGGCTGTCATTCGCCGACGACGGCCTCACGTTCGGAACCTCCACCAGGCGGGGGGTCTGCATCCACTTCGCCGACAAGGTCGGCGGCGTCATTCCGGGCAAGTCCCACTCGGCTCTGACCGTGACCGTGGCCGACTGTGCCGGACTGATCGAGGCGATCGGCGACGACACACCGACCTGAGCGTGGTGACCGACGTCTCATGCAACCCGCACCGCCGATCAGTTACCCATAGGTAACATGGACGGATGCTCCCCTCGTCGACCGATCTGACCCAGCAGCTCTTCCGCACCCTCAACTCCGCCGTCGAACCTCTGGTCCACGCCGGATTCGGCAACCCGTTTCCCATCGGTTTCGGGGCCGTGGTGGTGGAGACGACGGGAAGGATCTCGGGCAAGCCACGACGGGTGCCGCTGCTGTCGGCCCGCCTCGGCGACAACGTCGTCGTCTCCACGGTCCGCGACGACTCACAGTGGTTGCGCAACCTGGAAACCGATCCCTCGGCTCGACTCCGGCTCTTCGGCCGTGACCGGGCGGCCACCGCTTACGTGAAGCGGGGACCGCTCAACCTGGTCGCCCTCTCCCTCGACTGAACCCCACCTCCCCCGGCCCGCAGCCGCTCACCCCCACCCGGCGCGAGGGTGGGTGGCTAGTTCTCGTCGGCGGTGGCGAAGTGCCGGTCGGTGGCGGCCTGCACGGCCCGCTCGACCCGGTCACCGAGCGCCTCCCACTCCCCGATCGCCCGGTTCTGAGCCCGGACCGGACCCCGGGCCAGGCCCTGGAACCGTGGCTTGACGTAGCGGGCGAACAACTCGTAGTGACGGTGCTGCGCCACCGGGTTGGCCCACTCGTGATCCATCATCAGGTAGGCACCGAAGCCGCCGTTCGACTGCTTCTCCAACCGCTCGATCTGCTCGATGGCGTCGTCGGGGGTGCCGATCACGCCGAGCCCGGTCTCGTTGACCCAGGCCACACGTTCCTCGAAGGTCTCACCGGCGGCCCGGAAATGGGGAACGGCCAGGATCTTCTGGGTGTAGTGGCACCAGTCGTCGAGCCCGAACTTCACGTCCTCGATCGCCTGCTCCTTGGTCTCGGCCAGATGCATCGGGCCGACGAGACGCCACTGGTTGCGATCGGCCCGCTGGCCGAACTCGGCCGCGCGCTCCTCCACCACGTTCCAGTGATAGCCCAGGGCGTCGAACCCGTCGACCGATGTGGCCCCGATCGACAGAAGACCGATGCCGTGCTGGCCGGCGATCCGCGGTCCGGTCGGCGACGCGATGGCCGCGACGCCGATGTCGAAATCGGAATACGGGCGGTACTGGGATTCGGCGTCAACCAGGTTGTAGCGCTTGGTCTTGTGCGTGACCGGCCCCTCGCACCGCAGGAGCTTCATCAGCACCTCGGTGTCCTCCTCCAGCGCGGTGCGCTGTTCCTCGATCTCGATGCCCAGCATGGCGGCGTCTCCGGGCAGGGCGCCAGGGCCGAGGCCGAGCATGAACCGGCCCCGGGTGAGCTGGTCGAGAAAGAACGCCCGGTCGGCCACCAACAGTGGGTTGTGATAGGGCAGCGACAGCACGCCGGTACCGAGCTTGATGTGGCGGGTCTGCGGAGCGGCGTAGGCGATGAATATCATGGGGTCGGGAATGATCTCGGTGCCGGCCGAGTGATGCTCGCCGATCCAGGCCTCGTCGTAGCCGAGGCGGTCGAGCAGCTGGATGGTCTCGAGATCGCGCTGCAACGCCGCTATGGGATCCTGGCCGGCCAGAGAATGGAATGGCGCCATGAAGATGCCGAAACGCATGGTGAAGTCCCCCTTCAATCAGGTGTGGTCAAGAGTCGGCGGCCGACCAGCGGGATACGGCGGTTCGGTCACCGATGGTTCATTTCAGCTAAGCCGCATTTGCTTAGGGCGTCAAAATGATGGAGCACAATGATCGTCTTGCATCCGATGACCCCGAGTGCAATGCTTTGGCCCAGGTTGATTCGACCGTCGATCAACCGGTGAGGGGGGCCTCGACGATGAAGGATGCGCGTGCCGTGGGTGTTGTGGCCAACCCCGCGTCGGCCCGCGATATCCGACGGCTCGTCGCTCACGGCTCGTCCGTGACCGCCCACCAGAAACTGAACCAACTGCGGCGGCTGATGGTGGGCCTCGGCCGAACCGGCGTCCAACAAGTCCTGGTGATGGGCGACAGGTCCGGCATCGCCATTGGGCTCGTCGAGGCATCGGGGCGGCCCTCGGGAGCCGGGTGGCCGTCGGTCGAGATCATCGACGAGGACCTGACCAACACGGCGGCCGACACGGTGAACGCCACTCGCCGCATGGTCGCCGCGGGAGTCGGTGTCATCGTGGTCCTCGGTGGCGACGGTACCCATCGGCTCGTCGCCGACGAGTGCGGGCTCACACCGATCGTGGCCATCTCCACCGGTACCAACAACGCCTTCCCCATACCGCTGGAGCCGACGGTGGCGGGGATGGCCGCCGGGCTCGTCGCCGGCGGGAGGCTCGACGTCGAGCGGGTGGCCAGGCCGGCCAAGATGCTCGAGGTCAGGTGCCCCGGGTCGGGGCGATCCGAACGTGCGCTGGTCGACGTGGCCATCCTCAACACCGAACGGATCGGCTCGGGCGCCGTCTGGGAGCCGGGGACCGTAGAAGAGCTGTTCCTGTGTTTCGCACCACCGGACGGAATCGGTCTGTCGGCCATCGGCGGCCACCTCCAGCCGGTCGACCGTCACGAACCCGTCGGCCTGGCCATCCGACTGGCCGCCACCGGTCCGCCGCCTAGCGGCGCACCGACCCAGCGCGTGGCGGCCCCGATCGGGCCCGGCCTCATCGCTGAGGTCGACGTGGCGTCGTGGTCGAAACTTGCCGTCGATCAGCCGGTCACGGCGGCCACCACGTCGGGCACGGTCGCCATCGACGGGGAACGCATGTTCCGCTTCGATTCCGAACTCACCGTGACCCTCCGCGCCGACGGCCCCCTCGTCATCGATGTCGCCGAGGCGATGGAGTTCGCGGCCCGCTCCGGCCTGCTCACGGGCCCCGTCGCCACCTGACACCGATCCGCCCACCTGCCAACCGAAAGCACACCAGAAGAAGGGGAATCCATGACCGAACTCAACCAGCTCGATCTCTACAAAGAGATGGTCAGAATCAGACAGTTCGAGGCCCGGGTGCTCAACGAGTATCACGCCGACAAGTCCCCGGCATGGGATATCGGCGCCGGATTGATTCCCGGCGAGATGCACCTTTCGGCCGGCCAGGAACCGGCGGCCGTCGGTGTGTGCGCTCACCTGAAGAAGGGCGATGCGATCACCGCCCCCCATCGCCCCCATCACTTCGCCCTCTCTCACGGGGTCGACATGAATGCGATGATGGCCGAGATCTACGGCCGAACCACCGGGCTCTGCAAGGGCAAGGGCGGGCACATGCACCTGTTCGATCCGGAGAACCACTTCTCGTGCTCCGGCATCATCGCCCAGGGCTACCCCGTGGCCTGCGGGCACGCCATGGCCTTCAAACGGAAGGGCACCGACCACGTGGCCGTCGCTGTGGCCGGCGAGGGGGCGGCCAACCAGGGGGCCTTCCACGAGTCGCTCAACCTGGCCGCACTGTGGAATCTGCCGGTGGTGTTCGTGATCGAGGACAACGACTGGGCCATCTCGGTGCCCCGCTCGGCGTCCACCGCCAACACCTCCAACGCCGACCGGGCCGCCGGCTACGGCATGCCCGGTGTTCGGGTCGAGAACAACGATGTCGAGGCCGTCTTCGAAGCCGCCGGGGCCGCCATCGACCGGGCCCGGGCCGGCGAAGGACCGAGCCTCCTCGAGATCCACACGGTCCGATTGTGGGGGCACTTCGAGGGCGACGCTCAGGCCTACCGGGGAGCGGAGCTCGAGACCCTGGACGAGCGGGACCCGATTCCGGCCTATGCCGCAGCCATCGGCCTGTCCGATGATCAGGTCGCCGCGATCAAAGCCGAAGCCGACTCCGAGGTCGACGCCGCCGTGCGGTTCGCCCTCGACAGCCCCGTCCCCACCGCCGACGACGCCCTGCTGCACGTCTTCGCTTGAAAGAGTGCGCCGGCCTTCGGCCGGACGCCTGGAGTTCGACCTTCGGTCGAACGTCCCCCGACAAATTCGAAAGGAAACCATGACTGCAACCGAAACCCCAACCAGTGAGGGCACCCGCCGGATCACCACCGCCAAGGCCATGGCCGAAGCCATCGCCCTGGAAATGCGCAACGACCCGAACGTCTTCGTCATGGGCGAGGACGTCGGCGCCTACGGCGGCATCTTCGGATCCACCACCGACCTGTTCGCCGAGTTCGGCGCCGACCGGGTGATCGACACGCCCATCTCCGAGACGGCGTTCATCGGCGCCGGGATCGGAGCGGCGACCGAGGGAATGCGACCGGTCGTCGAGCTGATGTTCATCGACTTCTACGGCGTGTGCATGGACCAGATCACCAACCACATGGCCAAGATCCACTACGAGTCCGGCGGTGCGGTCAAGGTGCCGATGGTGCTGATGGCCGCCACCGGCGCCGGTTACTCCGACGCCGCCCAGCACAGCCAGAGCCTCTGGGGCACCTTCGCCCACCTGCCCGGCATCAAGGTGGTGGCGCCGTCGAACCCATATGACGCCAAGGGTCTCATGGCCTCGGCGATCCGCGACGACAACCCTGTCCTCTACCTGTTCCACAAGGGGGCCCAGGGCCTGGTGTGGATGGCGAAGAATCCGCGCTCGATCGCCCATGTTCCGGAGGAGGCCTACACCGTGCCGATCGGTGAGGCGGCAGTGGCCAAAGAGGGTAGCGACGTCACCATCGTGACCATCTCACTGTCGGTCCAGCACTCGCTCGACGTGGCCGAGAAGCTGGAGGGTGAGGGCATCAGCGTCGAGGTCATCGACCTGCGTTCACTGGTACCGCTTGACACCGAAACCGTGCTCGCCTCGGTGGCCAAGACCGGCAAGCTACTGGTGGTCGACGAGGACTACAAGTCCTACGGCATGACCGGCGAGATCGCGGCCATCGTGGCCGAAACCGATCCCACGATGCTCTCCAAACCGATGGTCCGACTCGCCGTACCCGATGTGCCGATCCCGTATGCCCGCACCATGGAGTACGGCATCCTGCCGACGCGGGACAAGATCGAGGCCGCGGTCCGGGAGCTCGCCTCGTGACGGCCGGTTCGGGGGTCGCCATCCCGTTCCCGATGACCTCCTCGGACGACCCGTCGGCCGAGGGGGTCGTCGGCACCTGGTTCGCGCTCGAC
>JAOUGG010000785.1 GCA_029857855.1 Acidimicrobiia bacterium
AGCCTGCGGCGGGAACCCAGGTTCATCAGCTTGCGCAAACCGCCCCGCCGCCAGCGCTGCGACCAGGGCCAACGCCGAGTTACCGGAAATCCGGGCTAGGTGAGCCACGTCTTGAGCTTCTCGACGGTGCCAAGCGGGTCGGGGCCGGCCGGCTGGATCTGCAGCATCGTCACACCCGCGGCCCGGTAGGCCTCGACCCGTTCGCGCACGTAGCCCTCGTCGCCGGCCATGGTGGTGGCGGCCAGGAAGTCGTCGGGCACCGCGGCCATCGCCTCCTCCTTACGACCGGCGAGGTAGAGGTCCTGGATCTTCTCCGCCTCCTCCTCGTAGCCGTACGACTGGAAGACGTTGTTGTAGAAGTTCTTGCCCTTGGCCCCCATGCCGCCCACGTAGAGGGCGGTCATGAACCGGCCGCCGTCGCGGATCTTCTGCGCGTCGTCCGGGCCGCAGATTGCCACCGCGCCACCGGCCACCACTTCGAGCGGCCCGAGCGAGCCGTCGCGCTTGGCCCGTCCCTTGGCCAGGGCGTCGCCCCACACCAGGTCGGCCTTCTCCGGGTGGAAGAAGACGGGAATCCAGCCGTCGGCCGCCTCGGCGGTGAGCTCGACGTTCTTCGGTCCGAGCGATGCGATGTAGATCGGGATGTCGGCCCGCTTCGGGTGGTTGATGAGCTTCAGCGGTTTGCCCAGGCCCGTGCCCTGGTCCTCGGGCAACGGGAGGTGGTAGGTCGGGCCGTCATGGACGACGACCTCGCGCCGCCACACCTTACGGCAGATCTCCATCAGTTCCCGCTGGCGGCCGACCGGCTTGTCGTAGGGAACACCGTGCCAGCCCTCGATCACCTGGGGGCCGCTGGCCCCGATGCCGAGGATGAAGCGACCGCCCGACACGGCATCGAGCCCGGCCGCGGTCATGGCGGTCAGCGTCGGCGTGCGGGAGTAGATCGGCAGGATGGCCGAGCCGAGCTCCATGGTGGTGGTCCGGGCCGCCAGATAGCCGAGGATGCTGACGGCGTCGAAGCTGTACAGCTCCGGCACCCAGCCGACATCCAACCCGGCCTTCTCCAGATCGACGGCGGCGTCGGCCGCCGCGACCGGGTCGCCGGCGTACGTCAGCATCATCGAAAGCTTCATGTGTGGCCCTTCCTGTCCTCGACGGCAGACGACGATCCCACCACTCCGCCGAATTGGCAGCGTTCGGGCGCGTCACCCGAGCGTGAAACCTACCAGATCCGTCAGTCGGAGGTCAGATGCGCCGGCGCCCAGGGAGCGACCGCGTAGCTTCCGGGCGCCGGGAGGAGCCGGGTGACCAGGGTGAAGATCACGACCGACGGGATGGTGACCAGCGCGATCGCCGCACCCACCGACAGGCTCGTCGCGGCGAGCGCCCCGACGAGCACCGGAAGGGTCACACCGGCGACCCGGAGCCCGGCGGTCAGTGCGCCGAGCCCGGCACCGGGACGACCCGGTTGTTTGGCCGCCCGGTCATAGATGGCGGGCAGCAACGACGCGACACCGACCCCGGCAACGAAGTAGCCGGCCAGATTCACCATCTCGACGGCCACCAGCGTCGCTGCGGCCAAACCCGCACCGGCGAGGAGCGCACTGAGCCAACCCAACCGAACCGATCCCAGTCGCACATCGGCCCAGTCGCCGCCGAAGCGGCCGGCGGTCATCCCGCCGGTGACCGCAACGTAGCCGAGCGCGGCGAAGCCGGCACTCGACCCATAGTCATCGGCGAAGCGGAAGGCGGCCCAGTCGATCGACGTGGCCTCCACCGCGGAGGCCGACAGGCCCGCCAACACGAACAATGCCAGCACCCATCGTCGGCCGCCGAGCCGGCTCGGACGATCGGAGGCGCCCGCCTCGACCGGAGCCTCGTCGGTGCGCAACGTGTTGCGGCTCACGAAGATCACTGCGACCAGCAGGATGGCGGCCGCACCGGAAAGATGAACCGAGAGCGACACGCCGGCGGCGGCGATCCGGGACGCGGTCAGACCTCCGGCAACCGTGCCGAGGCTCCACAGACCGTGGAGCCTGCTCATCACCGGCGTGTTTCGGCGAGCGCTCAGCCACGAACCCTGCATGTTCATCGCGACATCGACGAACACGTCGAACGCCAACATCCCGACGAGACCGACCACCAGCACCGGAACCGTCCGGGCGAAGCCGATGACGGGCAACGACAAAGAGACCACGACAGCTCCGCCGGCCATCACCCACCGGGTGCCGAAGCGGGCAATGACCCGTCCGACGACGGCACTGCTGAGCAGGCCACAGATTCCGGCGATCGAGAGGAACAGACCGACCTGGTCGACCGTGATGTCGACCTTGTCCCGGATCTCCGGGAGCCGGGGAAAAAACGACGCGAACAGCGCGCCGTTCACGAAGAACTGGGTGGCAACGGCCACGAGCGCACGCCGATCGACGGGGCCGAAAACGGGCAAGGCCCGGGAGTCGGATGCGGTCATCGACCATCACCCTACTCCCGGGCATTTTCGGTTGTGTCTACGATGTCGGTCGTCGGGTTACAGTGCGGCG
>JAOUGG010000784.1 GCA_029857855.1 Acidimicrobiia bacterium
CTGGATCGACAACAACACAGCCGACCTCCGGTTTCCACCGGGGGTCGTCGCCGTTTTGGGGTTACCCGATCGCAGCGCGAACGATCAGAGCGAAACGGGGGTGCCCTCTTCGTAGCCGACGAGGGTTTCGCCGACGTGCTGGACCGAGGTGACGCCCTCCACCCGCTGCTTCAGGATGCGTTCCAGACCCTGTTTGAGGGTCTGGGTCGAGGCCGGGCAGGTGACACAGGCCCCGACCAGTTCGACCGAGACGACGCCGGTCTCCTCGTCGACACCCTTGAGGAAGATGTCGCCGTTGTCGGCCTGGACCGCGGGGCGGATGATCTTGACCACGGCGGCCACCGCATCGTAGAGCGCTCCGGCATCGGCGTCGGACGACGTGCCGGCAGGCGCATCGGTCGCTTTCAGCTCGGTTGCGGCGATTGGTGACGTTTCAGGCACGATATTCAGCGTATTGCGTATCAACTCCGGCCACTCGGTTCGGGCCTGTGACACATAGCCTCGCCCGGTGAATACCCTTGACACCGTGAAACGCGCTGCCCCACCCGCCGTATTCCCCGGAGAGCCGACGTCGCTCGGCGCGGCCGGGGCGGTGCCGGTCGGTCTGTCGCCGGTGTTCGCCCACCAGGGAGGGTGGGACGAGATCCTGCTCGTCGTCGCCCCACTGGCCGTCATCGGCGGGCTGCTGTGGCTCGCCAACCGACGAGTGACGGCCCAGCTCGAGGACGAGCTGCGAGCGAAGGGAGCAACCGAGGTGACCGACGCCGACCTCGACCGGGGCTCCCGTCCAGCCGGTGACGATGGCCAGGATTGAACGCCATCACCCCACCGAGCCCGCCCTCCTGGAAACGCTGCGAACCGCACGAGCCGACATCGTCCTCGAGGAACCGGCCGGTGACGACCGTTGGACGATGCTCAAGGGCCCATTCTCGGAATACAGCCGCCATCTGACGTTCTCGGACGACGGCGGCAAGGTCACCGAAACCACCGAGTTCAAGTTGGCGATACCCCTGTGGTGGGTCTACCTCATCCTGCTGTTCCGCCGGGCGCTGGCCGATCTCGACCGTCGCCCGCGAAAGCGGTTCTGGTGGCCGAGGGAGGTGGTCGATGCCGACACCTCGCGGCTGATGGGAGCCGTCGGCACCATCGGGGCCATGGCCGGCTACATGGGAGTGCTGATCGGCCAGACCATCACGTTCGCCGCCAGAGACTTCGGGGTGAGCGACAGCGGCCAGGCCAACACACTGGCCGCGACCAGGGTCGGGGTGTTGCTGTCGGTGGTCCTGCTCGGTCGGGCCGACCGCATCGGACGGCGCCCGCTGACCCTCGGTTTCGCCGCCGCCGCCATCTGTTTCACCAGCCTGGGAGCCATCGCCCCCAACATGGTCGCGCTCGGAGCGACCCAGACCCTGGCCCGGGGTTTGACGACCGGGCTGCTGACGCTGGTCACGCTGGCGGCAACGGAGGAGGCACCGGCGTCGGCCCGGGCCATCGCCGTCGGTTTCGCCACCCTGGCAACCGGCTTCGGGGCTGCGCTCGTCGTGTGGATCATTCCCGTGGCCGACCTGATCGACGGCGGCTGGCGGGTCGCCTACGCGGTGCCCGTGCTCTTCGCCCCGCTCCTCGTCTGGCTGAGCCGCCAACTGCCGGAGACGCGCCGCTACACGGTGGCCAGCCATCACGGGACCGCCGCCAACATCAACTGGCGCCGCTTCGCCCTGATCGCGTTCGCGGCCTTCGCCGGCGCCGTCTACCTGTCGCCCGCCTCCCAGCTCCGCAACGAGTTCCTCCGCGACGACCTGGGGTTCACGGCCATCGACGTCTCGATGTTCCAGATCCTCATCTCCGTCCCAGCGACCATGGCCGTGCCGCTCGGTGGCTACCTGGCCGATCGGTTCGGAAGGAAGCTCGTCGGGGCGACCGCTCTCGGGCTCGGCGTGGTCGCCTCCGCACTGTCGTACCAATCCTCTGGACCCCAGCTGTGGATCCTCTCGACCATCGCCATGTCGAGTTCGGCGGCCGCTGTGCCCGCACT
This sequence comes from Acidimicrobiia bacterium, assembly GCA_029857855.1. Lineage (GTDB taxonomy): Bacteria > Actinomycetota > Acidimicrobiia > Acidimicrobiales > SZUA-35 > JAHELU01. The sequence goes on from JAOUGG010000784.1 coordinate 2,036, forward strand.
GCGCGGTTATCAAACCGAACTGTTCCCGACGCGGGCGCGAGGCCGGGTCGGCGGGCTGATCGACGCCATCACCGTGACCGGCAGCGCGCTCGGCCTCGTCGTCGTCGGTCAGCTTGCCGTTCGCTGGGATGACCTCGGCTCGGCCATCGGGGTGATGGTGTTCGGTCCGCTGCTCGTGGTGCTGCTGATCCTGACGTTGTTTCCGGAAACGGCAGATCAGGAGCTGGAGGTGTTCAATCCGGGCGATGTTCCGCTGGCCGAAGGGCTTGCGCCGTCGCCCGTCGCCGTTCCGACCGAAGATGGTCGCGGGGGCGAAACGGTCAGAGGCCGGCCAACCAGCTCGTGATGCCGGCGACGATGTCGTCGTCGAGCTTCTCGGCCGGACTGTGGTTGGCGTCGATCCACTGTTCGGCAACCGGCCCCGCGATCGCAGGGAGGTGGCGGGCGAACTCGTCGGGTTTACCGAACGGATCGCGGGTTCCCTGCACAACAAGGGTTGGGCAAC
>JAOUGG010000786.1 GCA_029857855.1 Acidimicrobiia bacterium
AGGACGGGCCCATCAACCGCCAGTGGCGGCGCCACGATGTTGACCCGCGAGCCGTCCGGTAGGCGGGCGTCGACGATCGGATTGAGGCGGTTGAGCTGCAGGCCGAGCGGGGCCAACATACGCTCGATGATCAGGTCGAGCTCGCCCGCGGCGAGCGACTCGGCGAGTGACTCGAGCCGACCGTTGCGCTCGACCCAGACCGAACCGGGTCCGTTGATCATGATCTCGTTGACGTCGGGTTCGGCCAGCAGCCGGTCGACCACCCCGAGCCCGGCGAACCTCGATCGCTCGACCCGGGCCCGACGATGGGCTTCGTCGCCGGAGAGCAGTGGGTCGCGGCGGCGCACCAGCTCGGCGGCGGCCGGCTCCGATGGAGCCTCGAGGCCGAGAGATCGAGGTTCGGCGGCAGTCCGAAATCGCTGGCGATTCCGATCTCGCGACAGGGCGCCGATCACCGCAGCGCCCCCGCCGGTGGAAGACGGTGCAGCGCCCGGGGCAAGCGGCGGGTCAGCAGGCCCGAGTCGACCGCCCTCGCCACCGCCGGGTCCCACCGGATTGTCGCCACCGGCACTCGCAGCGCGGCCTCGACGTCGCTGATGCGCAGTGCCCGATCCGGTTCGGCGACGACGATCACGTCGTCGGGGACAGGCTGCTCCATGGCGCGAGCCAGGGCCAGATAGCAGAGTCGGGTCACCAGGGTGGAACGCCCGGCGACGCCGCCGATCGCTCGAAAGGCCGATCCCGACACGGGCGAGGCAAGCCCGAGATCGACGACCACCAGCCGCTCGTCCGCGGCCAGCAGCTCGGCCAGCAGCCGCCACCGCTCCTCCGCGTCGACACCGTCGCCCGACGAACACGGCGAACCTGGAGATTCCGGCGAACCCGGCGAACCCGGCGAATCCGGTGTGATGTCGCCGCCGCCGCCCGGGCCCGGACCCCGATACGGCAGCAGCGACACGCCGTCGGTCGCCGGCACCTCGAGCCGCGCCAGTGAGTCGGGCGGCGGGTTCGGGTGGCGGAGCCACCGGGTGAGACCGGGGCCTCTCGGCTCGACCCCGAGAATCCGGGAAAGATCACCCCCGGCCGCATCGACCAGCAGTACCGGCCCCCGGCGGGCGTTCAGGACCGCGGCAGCGGCCGCCACCAACGAACAGCCGGATCCACCCTTCGATCCTCGAAAACACCACACCATCAGGCGCACCGCCCCGTTCGGGTTCGACAACCCGAATCGACGTCGACATGAGGTGGTTGAATCCACGAGCAGCGGTTGACAACCGCGTGTTGAGCACTTTAACCACTGTCGAATGCATTCACCAACCATCGAACGTAGAAATCGACACCGACGGCGGTCGAGCTGTCGTCGCAGCTGTCACCGCTCCGCCCAGAACAGCGGTGGGCTAAGGTGGTCGGCCGTGCTGAGGTTGCTGTGGGAAGTCGGCAAACGAAGCTTTCGGCGGGCCACCACCTATCGTCTGGCCACGCTTTCGGGGGCGTTCGTCAATACGGTGTTCGGCTACATCCGAGCGTCCGTGCTGATCTACGTCGCCGCCCGAAGTGGCGGGACGGTCCGAGGCCTCACCGGCCAGGACCTGGCCACGTTTGCGTTCATGTCGCAGGGGTTCATCGCCATCGTCGGGGCGTTCCGGGGCCTCGATCTTCCGAAGCGGATCCAGTCGGGCGACATCGAGGTCGACCTGTACCGGCCCGCCGATCTCCAACTGTGGGAGCTGGCCAACTGGCTGGGCGACTCGACCCTGCAGGTGGTGCTGCGGGGTGTGCCCCCGGTTGTGTTGGGTGCGCTCGTCTTCGACCTTCGGTGGCCCGACCCGGCGTGGCATTGGCTGGTGTTCGGTGTGAGCGTGATGGTGGCCACGATGGTCGGCTTCGCCGTCCGGTTCTGCTCGAACCTTCTGGCGTTCTGGCTGCTCGACATTCGGGGCGTCGATCAGATGGTCACGATCGCCATCACCTTCTTCGCCGGGCTCATCCTGCCGATCAACCTGTTCCCGCCCTGGTTGGAGTCGGTGGCTCGGGCGCTGCCGTTCGCCTCGATGATCCAGCTCCCGGTGGAGATCTTTCTCGGCCGTTACGGCGGCTGGGAGCTGGTGTGGATCGTCGGGCAGCAGGCGCTGTGGGCGGTGGCGCTGCTGCTGGCCGGGCGGATGATCCTGGGGTCGGCCACCCGCCGTCTCGTGATCCAGGGAGGATGACGACGTGGATGGTCTGACCACCCGAGGTTCACTCGTGGCCGACGAGTTCCGTCTGTACCGGCGGATCGTGGCCGCCCGCATCCGGTCCGATTGGCAGTACCGAACGGCGTTCTTCACCCTGGTCGTCTCCCAGAGCTTCTTCATCGTGTTCGAGCTCCTGGCCCTGCTGTTCCTCATCGACCTGGTTCCGCAGTTCGGTGGCTGGAGCCGGGCCCAGGTCGTCTTCCTCTACGCCATGGCCACCCTGCCGTTCAGCATCGGCGACGTGTTCATCAGCGAGGTCGAAACGCTGGCCTACCGCTACATCCGCGACGGAGAATTCGACACAG
>JAOUGG010000080.1 GCA_029857855.1 Acidimicrobiia bacterium
CCTACGGCACCATGCTCGGTGTCAACGACGACGGCTCGGCCGACGTCTTCGCCAGCGGCCGCAAGATGCGGGTCGAGGTTCATCCGGCCATCGACCTCGACACCCTGCAGCGCGGCGCCGAGGTCGTGCTCAACGAGTCACTCAACGTGGTGATGGTCCGAGGGTTCGAGCAGTCCGGTGAAGTGGTGAGCATCAAGGAGATGCTGCCCGATGGCCTTCGGGCCTTCATCGTCGGTCGGGCCGACGAGGAGCGCATCGCCGAACTCGCCGCCCACCTGGTCGGCACCGGGATCCGCGCCGGCGACTCGATGCTCCTCGACACCCGCTCGTCGGTGCTGATCGAGAAGCTGCCCAAGGCCGAGGTCGAGGACCTGGTGCTCGAGGAGGTGCCCGACGTCAGCTACGACGACATCGGTGGCCTCGACGACCAGATCGAGACCATCGTCGACGCCGTCGAGCTGCCGTTCCTCCACGCCGACCTGTTCGCCGAACACCACCTGCCGGCTCCGAAGGGAATTCTGCTCTACGGCCCTCCCGGCTGTGGCAAGACCCTCATCGCCAAGGCGGTCGCCAACTCGCTGGCCAAGAAGGTGAGCGAGGTCTCGGGCGATCACGAGCGGCGCAGCTTCTTCCTGAACATCAAGGGCCCTGAGCTGCTCAACAAGTACGTGGGCGAGACCGAGCGCCAGATCCGCCTCATCTTCCAGCGGGCCCGCGAGAAGTCGGAGGAGGGCTGGCCGGTCATCATCTTCTTCGACGAGATGGAGTCGTTGTTCCGCACCCGCGGCAGCGGCATCTCGTCCGACATCGAGTCCACCATCGTTCCCCAGCTCCTGGCCGAGATCGACGGCGTCGAGTCGCTGAAGAACGTGATCGTGATCGGCGCCTCGAACCGTGAGGATCTGATCGATCCGGCGATCCTCCGCCCGGGACGGCTCGACGTGAAGATCAAGATCGAGCGCCCCGACCCGGTCGCCGCCCGGTCGATCTTCGCCAACTACCTGACGAAGGAACTCCCGATCCACGACGACGAACTGTCGGGTGGGATCGAGATCGAGGATTCGTTGACCCGCATGATCGACGCCGCCGTCGACTTCATGTACCGGGCCGACGACGACACCAAGTTCCTCGAGGTCACCTACCAGAACGGCGACAAGGAGATCCTCTACTTCAAGGACTTCGCCTCGGGCGCCATGATCGAGAACATCGTGCGGCGTTCGAAGAAGCTCGCCATAAAGCGGTTCCTCGACTCCGGTGAAAAGGGCATCAAGTCCGACGACCTGTTGACCTCCGTCACCCAGGAGTACAAGGAACACGAGGATCTACCGAACACCACCAACCCCGACGACTGGGCCAAGATCTCCGGTAAGAAGGGCGAGCGCATCGTGTACGTTCGCACCCTGGTCGGTCCGTCGGGCGAGGACAAGACGGGCGGACGGGCCATCGAGAAGGTGGCCACCGGCCAGTACCTGTAAACCAGTACCCACCAATCGGCAACAGGGATCTGCATGGCCATACCGAAGATTGTTGGCATCGAAACCGAGTTCGGGATCATGGTCCGAGGGACCAACGAGTGGAACCCGGTTTCGGCGTCGTCGCTGTTGATCAACGCCTACGTCGGGTCCGAGACCGGCGGTCTCGACGACCGCTCGGCCCCGGTGGCGTGGGATTTCATCGACGAGACACCCGGGGCCGATGCCAGAGAGGTGCTGGCACCCGACTACGCGATGCCGCCCGAGGTGGAAACCCACCTCGTGAACGCGGTGCTGACCAACGGCGCCCGCTATTACGTCGATCACGCCCATCCCGAGCTGTCCACGCCCGAGTGTCGTGACGCCCTGTCGGTCGTGCTCTACGACCGGGCCGCCGAGCTGATCCTCATCGACTCGATGAAGGCGGCCATGGACATCCTGCCCCCCGGCCAGGAAATCGTCATCTACAAGGACAACAGCGACCGCAAGGGCAACGCCTACGGGTGCCACGAGAACTACCTGCTGGCCCGGAGTCTTCCCTTCGGGCAGATCGTCACCGCGGCCACCACGCATTTCGTGACCCGCCAGATCTTCACCGGCTCGGGCAAGGTCGGCAGCGAGCTGCCCGGAATAGGGGGCGACGAGATCCCCTATCAGCTGACCCAGCGGGCGGAACATTTCGAGGAGGAGGTCGGCCTCGAAACGACGCTCAAGCGGCCCATCGTCAACACCCGCGACGAACCCCACGCCGACTCACAGAAATACCGTCGACTGCATGTGATCGCCGGCGACGCCAACATGTCGCAGATGGCCACGCTGTTGAAAGTGGGAACCTCGGCCATCGTGTTCGCCATGCTGGAGGACGACTCCTACGACGATCCGATCGTGCTGGAGACGCCGGTTCCCTCGATGCACGCCGTCAGCCACGATCTGACGCTGGCCCGCCCCTTGGCCCTGGCCGACGGCCGCACGGCCACGGCGCTGGAGATCCAGTGGCACATCCTCGGCCAGGCCAGGAGTTGGGCTGATCGCCATGGCCTCGAGGCCGTGGGCGAGGACTGCGGCAAGCTGGTGCTCGAACGGTGGGAGCAGGTGCTGACGGGGCTCGAGTCCGACCCCGACTCGGTGGCCCATTGGGTCGACTGGGCGGCCAAGCTCCGCCTGCTCAAGGGTTTCATGGACCGTCACGACTGCGACTGGGGCGATTCACGGCTACGAGCCCTCGATTTGCAGTACCACGATCTCCGTCCCCAGAAGTCGCTGGCTGCCCGCGCCGGTCTCGAGGCCATCGTCGACGAGGACGCGGCCCGCCGAGGCGTCAGCCAACCGCCGGAGGACACGCGGGCCTACTTCCGGGGCCGTTGCCTCGAGAAGTTCGCCGACAACGTGGTGGCCGCGAACTGGGACTCCATCGTGTTCGATGTGGGCGACGACCCGCTGCGTCGGGTGCCGATGCTCGAACCCGGGCGCGGTACACGCAGCCATGTTGGAACTATCCTGGATGAGAGTACGACCGCATTGGAGCTCCTGGAAAAACTAGGGGCCTGATACAAGAACGAACTACGATGCCCCCAGCGCCGCAACTTGAGAATCGCAGCGGCATCGTTCGAGGAGGTGGCCGACATGGCTGAGCGGGAGAGAATCAAGAAGACGACGACCAAGCCGCAGACCGAGGAGGAGATCGAAGAGATCCCCGCCGCCGGCGAGCAGGGCGAGGCGCTGAAGGCCGAGCTCGACGATCTGCTCGATGAAATCGACGACGTACTGGAGACCAACGCCGAGGACTTCGTCAAGAGCTACATCCAAAAGGGCGGCGAATAGCGGTCGGTCGTGCGGAGCACGACCTTACCGAGTTTCGGCGGGAACGATGTCGAAACTCGCTGCTGCAAGCGATCACCTGGAGATCGGTCGTGTGTCTGGCCAGTGGCTGCGGGCGGTCACCTGGAGATCGGTCGTGTGTCTGGCCAGTAGCTGCGGGCGGTCACCTGGAGATCGATCGCATCGTGTCTGTTCGCACGTAGGATTGGGGCCGTATGAACCTACCGGTATTCGAATCATGGAAAGATCCCGGTCCCAACTTCGCCGCCCTCCTCGACTTCTATGGTCGAACGACGGCTAGCGCGCTTGCTGAGGCTCACGTGACCGGCAACGATCTCGAGATCACCCACGGCACCACTGTCGTCGCCTCCCGCTATTCGGGAGGTGTCGTCATTGCCGGTGATCGTCGGGCGACGGCCGGCAATCTGATAAGCCACCGAGGCATGCGCAAGGTGTTTCCGGCCGATCGGTGGTCGGGGGTGGCGATTGCCGGCGCGGCGGGTCCGGCGATGGAGATGGTCAAGATGTTCCAGCTCCAGCTCGAACACTACGAGAAGGTCGAAGGTCACGCCCTCTCGCTCGAGGGCAAGGCCAACCAGCTATCCCAGATGCTGCGGGGCAACCTGCCCGCGGCCATGCAGGGTTTCGTGGTCGTGCCGCTGTTCGCCGGTTTCGACCGCCGTCGAGGCTACGGTCGCCTGTACGCCTTCGATGTCACGGGCGGGCGCTACGAGGAGGAGGACTACGTCGCCTCGGGCTCCGGCAGTCTCTTCGCCCGGACGGTGATCAAGATGGGTCGTCGCGACGACATGACGACCGACGAGACGATCGATCTGATGATCAGCGCGCTCTTCGCCGCCGCCGACGACGACTCGGCCACCGGCGGTCCCGACAGCATGCGAGGCATCTACCCGATCGTGGCCACGATCGACGCCACCGGCTATCAGGAACTCCCCGAATCCGACATCTCGGATCGTTTCGAACGGGTCCTGGCCGAGTTCCGTGACCGTCAGTGGGGAGGTCAAACGTCATGAACATGCCGCAGCGCCGGAGGCCCTGCTTGCCGAGTTGCGCCGCTGAAGCAGCACAACGTCGTCGGCTGGGATTGGTCGTGTGGGCCACGGAGGTTCGGTCATGAACATGCCCTTCTATGTAGCGCCCGAACAGCTGATGAAGGACCGGGCCGACTTCGCCCAGAAGGGCATCGCCCGCGGTCGAAGCCTGGCCGCCGTCGGGGTGACCGACGGGGTGCTCCTGTGCGCCGAGAACCCGTCTCGCAACCTACGGAAGATCTCCGAGATCTACGACCGGATCGCGTTCGCCGGTGTCGGTCGCTACAACGAATACGACCAGCTCCGGATCGCCGGCATCCGCCACGCCGATCTGAAGGGCTACACGTACTCCCGGGGCGACGTCGACTCCCAGGCCCTCGCCAACCAGTACGCCCAGATGCTCGGCCAGATCTTCACCCACGAGACCAAGCCGCTCGAGGTCGAGATCCTCGTGGTGTCGGTCGGCTACGAACGCGACGGCGACCGCATGTTCCACATCCGCTACGACGGCTCGGTCACCGACGAGGACGGATTCGCCGTACTTGGCGGCGAGGCCGAAGCCATCAGCGAACGTCTCGGTGCGACCTACAACACCGACATGGATCTGGCCGCCGGCCTGCAGGCGGCGGCGTCCGCACTGGCAGGCGACGACCGCACACTCGGCAGCGACGCCCTCGAGGTCGCGGTTCTCGACCGCCTCGGTGCCGGTCGTTGCTTCCGCCGCCTCGACAACGGTGACATCGACGAGCTCCTGGGCCGTTGAGCCGCCGATTCCGCCCGGCGACAACCGGTGCCGATCTGCTCCCAGCATCGGGAGCGGCTAGGTTGGACACGTGGTGAACCGTCGCATCTACGGCCTCGAGACCGAGTACGGAGTAACCTGCACGTTGCGGGGCCAGCGCAGGCTGAGCCCCGACGAAGTGGCCCGCTACCTGTTCCGTCGGGTGGTCTCGTGGGGCCGTTCGTCGAACGTGTTCCTGGTCAACGGCGCACGGCTGTATCTCGACGTCGGCTCCCATCCCGAATACGCCACTGCCGAATGTGACACGATCGGCGAGGTCGTCGTGCACGACAAGGCCGGGGAGCGGATTCTCGAGGAGCTGCTCGGCTCGGCCGAGGAACGGCTGCTCGACGAGGGCATTCGGGGCAAGGTCCACTTGTTCAAGAACAACACCGACTCGGCCGGGAACTCCTACGGCTGCCACGAGAACTACCTAACAACCCGAACCGACGATCTGAACCACTACGACGAGATCCTGATCCCGTTCCTGGTCAGCCGTCAGATCTACGCCGGTGCCGGCAAGGTGCTCCAGACGGCACGCGGCCCGATGTTCGCCCTCAGCCAGCGGGCCGAGCACATCTGGGAAGGGGTCTCATCGGCCACGACCCGCTCCCGCCCGATCATCAACACCCGCGACGAACCCCACGCCGATGCCGAGAGCTTCCGCCGGCTCCACGTGATCGTCGGCGACTCCAACATGAGCGAGTACACGACCTACCTCAAGGTCGGTGTCATGGCGGTTCTGCTCCGTATGGTCGAGGACCCCGTCTATGTGCTGCCCGACATGTCGCTCGAGAATCCCATTCGGGCCATCAGGGAGATCAGCCACGATCTGACCCTCAGTCGCAAGGTGCGGCTGGTCAACGGCCGGGAGGCTTCCGCACTTCAGATCCAGCAGGAGTATCTGGCACGGGCCCTGCGCTACCAAGAGATCCACGGCTTCCCCGACGACGAGCTGAAGGCCCTGAACATGTGGGAGCACGTGCTCACCCAGCTCGAGAGCGATCCGCTCAAACTCGACCGGGAGCTCGACTGGGTGATCAAGCACAACCTGATCGAGTCGTACCGTGAGAAACACGGCCTGGCCCTCAGCCACCCCCGGGTGGCGCTCATCGATCTCCAGTACCACGACATCCGCCGTGAAAGCGGTGTGTTCTACCGCCTTCAAGCCCGCGACATGGTCGAACGTACGCTCACCGACGACCAGATGTTCGACGCCATCGACCAGCCGCCGCAGACCACCCGCGCAAAGCTGCGGGGTGACTTCATCCGCCGGGCCAAAGAGAAGAAGCGCGACTACACGGTCGACTGGGTTCATCTCAAGCTGAACGACCAGGCGCAGCGCACGGTGCTGTGCAAGGACCCGTTCAAGAGCGCCGACGAGCGGGTCGAGAAGCTGATCGCCAGCCTCTGACACGGACCGCCGGGCAACGTCGCTACTGTGGTAGCGATGTCGGTCACCAAGCTCGAACGACTGCTCAACCTCACCGCTGTGCTGTTGAACACCGCGCGTCCGCTCACCGCCGAGCAGATCCGCCGGCGGGTCGAAGGCTACCCGGATTCGGGCAGCGCCTTCCATCGGGCTTTCGAGCGGGACAAGGACGACCTTCGGGTCATGGGAATTCCGCTCACTGTGGAACGGGTTCCGGCCACGGACCCGCCGGTCGACGGCTACCGGATCGATCCGGCCGAGTACTACCTGGCCGATCCCGGTCTCGATCCCGATGAGCTCGCTGCGCTGCACCTGGCCTCGCTCTCGGTCCGGGTCGACGGCATCGACGATGACGAGGAGGCGCTTTGGAAGCTGGGTGGCCTTGCCTCCGACTCGGTCGACGGCGGGGCGCGGACGGCCACACTGCGGGGATCGGGTGGGGCATCGGCCGGACCCGGTGTGATGCAGGGGGTCGTGGCCAACCTCCCGACCGATCCGGCACTGGTTCCCATCTTCCAGGCGATCACCGCCAACGAGACGATCTCGTTCCCGTACCGGGGCAACACTCGCACGCTGGACCCTTGGCGGCTCGACTTCCACCGTGGTCGGTGGTATCTCACCGGCTACGACCATGACCGTGACGGTCAGCGGAATTTCCGACTGGACCGAATCGAGGGGGCGGTGGAGCGCACGGGTCGTCCTGTCGCCTCCCAGCGCCCGGCGAGTGTCTCCGACGGTCCGCTCCAGGCCTGGGAGTTCGGGAGCGACCGGCAGGTGACCGCTCGATTGCTGGTCGACGAGAGTCATGCGTCGGCCGCCGCCCGCTTCCTCGGACCCGACGTCTCGGCCGAACGCCGCAACGACGGCAGCATCGTGTTCGACGTCCCGGTCGTGCGGACCGAGGCCTTCCGCACCTTCGTTCTCGGGTTCCTCGAACACGCCGAAATCCTCGAGCCTGCCGAGTTGCGTCAGGAGATGATTGACTGGCTGCAGGCGATCGTGGCCCACCGGCCGGCAGGCTCGGTGGCGAGCGGTGCCGAGGGGGCCGACCGATGAGTCGCACCACGGCCGGTGATCGTCTGCGCAGGGTGCTCGCCGTCGTTCCCTGGATCGTGGCCAACCCCGGCCACCGGGTGGCTGACGTGGCCGCCCGATTTGGCCTTCGGGAGGCCGATCTCCTCTCCGATCTGGAGGTCGTCTACATGGTCGGCCTGCCGCCGTACTCGCCCGACGCCTTGATCGACGTTCAGATCGACGACGAGGGCCGGGTTTCGATCCTGCTGGCCGACTACTTCTCCCGGCCGCTGCGGCTGACACCCGGCCAGGGCCTGGCGCTGCTGGCGTCGTCCGAGGCGCTGTTGTCGGTTCCCGGAACCGACCCCGACGGGGCGCTGGCCCGGGCGCTCGACAAGCTGGCCCAGGTCGTGGGCGTCGACGGCGCCGACGCCGTCGACATCAGGCTCGGGTCGGCGGAACACGACACCCTCGATCAGCTCCGGCTGGCGGCGGCAGAGGCGACCGAGGTCGAGATCCTCTACTACTCGTACAACCGTGACGCCCGGACAGAACGTGCCGTGGCGCCGTGGCGGGTGTTCGCCGAATCAGGAAACTGGTACGTCCACGCCTGGTGTCACACCGCGGAGGGTGAACGAATCTTCCGCGTCGACCGGATCGAGTCGCTGACACCGTTGTATCGGCCGGCCCGGATGCCGGCCGATGGCGAGAGGGAGCGGATCGGTGTGTTCCAGCCCCGTGAAGGCACACCTCGGGTCACGCTCCGCCTGGAGCCGGATGCCGCCTGGGTGGTCGACAACTATCCGAGCGAAAAGGTCGAGCAGCAGGCCGACGGACGCCTGACGGTCGAGCTGGCCATCACGGAGGTGCCCTGGCTCGAACGGCTTCTCGTGAGCCTCGGGCCTCAGGCCGAGA
>JAOUGG010000081.1 GCA_029857855.1 Acidimicrobiia bacterium
GGATGCCCCGGTGGTGAGCGGCGAGTCGGCTTGATAGACCACCCAGCTCAACGCCGGAACGGTGACGGTGAGAATGCCATCGCCATCGGAGGTGGGCGCCGGAGCCGAAGCCGGAGCGACGGCCGTCCAACCCGACGACGCGGTGTCGGTGGCGAACGTGGCCGACTGCTCGGTCTCGGCGTTGTTGATCGCCACGACGTACTCGTTGCCGCTACCGCCCGGCTCGATGCGGCTGAAGGCGAAGATGCCGGCCGATCCCGACGAGGAGCGCACGATCTGGGCGCCGGTCTGCAGCGCCGGGTGGGCGTCGCGCGCGGCGGCCAGGTCGGCGATCGCCGCGTACAACGGGTGAGTGGGATCGAAGTTCGAATCGGCCGTGGTGGCGTCGGTGCCGATCAGGTCGTCGTCGTTGTAGGTGGCGACCTGGGAGGGCATCATGTCCTGGCGGGCGTCCTGATCGCCGCCGTCGCCGACGAAACCCTGCTCGTCGCCGTAGTAGACGACGGGGATTCCCCGGGTCAGCCAGTTGAGGGCCTGGGCGATTTCAAGTCGGGCCACCAGTTCGTCGTCGGAGGCCCCGCCGTTGATGTTGACCACCTCGAGGGCGAGGCGGCCGATGTCATGGTTGCCCATGAACTTGGCGAGATTGTGGGCGTTCGAGTCGGTGTCGGTGTACCAGTCGTCGGTGGCGAAGAAGGCGGTCAGCTCGTTGGTGGGCGCCGAGTTGGCGGCGAAGCGGTAAGCATTGCCGTTGAAGCCGAAGTCGAGTGTGCCGGGGAACTCGAGCTCGGTCGAGTAGCGGGACCGGAACTGATGGGTCTCACCGAACACCTCGCCGAACATGACGAAGTCGTCCTTGCCCGCGGCCGACGCGTGGTCGAGCACGGCCGGCACCCACGCCTCCCAGAACCCGTCGGACACGTGCTTGACGGTGTCGACCCGGAACCCGTCGACGTCGAACGTGTCGATCATCGAGTTGTGGATGTCGATCATCCCGGCCACGACGTCGGGATGCTCGTGGAACAGATCGTCGAGGCCGAAGAAGTCGCCGTACTGGCTGTTCTCACCGGCGAAGGTGGAGTCGCCCCGGTTGTGGTAGTAGATCGGGTTGTTGAGCCAGCCCGGTGCCTTGGTGGCCTCGGTGACGATCGGGGTGTAGGGGAAGCTGGTGGCCGGATCGAGGTCGGGGAACGTGCCGGTGCCCTCGAAGTCGCGGTCGTCGAACTCGGTGCCGGTGGCGTCGACGTAGGGGAAGTCGGTCTTGTTGCGGTACAGGGGGGTTGATCCCTCGACGTAGTCGATGAGGTCGCCGGTGTGGTTGAGGACCACGTCGAACAGCACCTTGATGCCGCGGGAGTGGGCATCGGCGATGAAGGCCTGCATCTCGGCGTTGGTGCCGTAGTGGGGGTCGATCTGGGTGAAGTCGATCTGCCAGTAGCCGTGGTACGACGAGGACACCTCGGCACCGGGGCCTTGGATGTAGTCGTTCTTGAACGGCGGGGTGATCCAGATGGCGCTGACCCCGAGGCCCTCGATGTAGTCGAGCTGAGCCTGGAGGCCGGCGATGTCGCCGCCGTGGTGGAAGCCCTTGTCGGTCGGGTCGAAGCCGTTGACCAGCCGGTCGCCAGGTTCGTCGGCGTCGTCGTTGGCGGTGTCGCCGTTGGCGAACCGGTCGGTCATCACGAAGTACACCGACTCATCGGATTCGGGGCGGGCGGGCGCTCTGACCAGGGCCTCGTCACCCGGTTCGATGGTGTCGGAATAGCCGCTCGAACCCGAGGAGACCGTCAGGATGTTGGTGGCCGAGTCGAAGGAGAAGGTGACGGCTTCGCCGGCGGCGACGGTGAACGTGATGTTGTCGCCATTGGCTACACCGCCGGCGCCGTAGTTCTCGTCCCAGCTCCGGTTGACGGCGGCCTTGGCCTCATACGAGCCGGCGGGAATGGCGGTGGTGGTGAAGGTGTAGACGTCATCGCCGTCGGGGTCCTGGAGCCACGACCGCATGCACTCCGGCTGCCAGTCGCCGGGACAACCGATGGCGGCCTGGAAGCTACCGGGGGCGGTGACGATACGGGTGTTGACGTCGTCGGTGATCCAGTGGGAGTTGTGGGAGTAGTAGAACGTGACGTCGGTATCGGCAGCCAGGTCGAGGGCGATGTTGGCGCCGTCCGGCGTGGCGTTGGCGCCGTAGTTCTCGTCCCACGCATCGTTGAGCGGGGCCTTGTACTCCCAAGCGCCGGCCGGAACGGTGAAGGTGCCCGACCAGACATCGGAGTCGGTCTCATAGGTCAAATGGGTGGCGGCGCACTCGGGCTGCCAGTCACCCGGGCAGCCCAGTTCCTCCTGCAGACTTCCGGCCACCGTCACCGACGTAGGGGTCGGCGTGTGGTCGGCGGCGGCGGGGGCAAGCGGCACGGCGGCAAGACCTGCCGCCAGCGTCGCCACGGCCAGCACACGAACCCGGACATGATTGAGCAACATGAAGCCCCCTGCAGGTGTTTCGGCGGTAGACGCGACCGTATCCGGCCCCGCAGGATTGGGCAAACCGACCGATGAACGGTGGCGAGTCGTGCCGCCACCCGGCCTGTGCCTAGCCCGCGCCCAACCGCTCGTCCGACAACGAGGTACGACCCGATGGCAAGAAACAGCATGGCGAAGGCGGACGGGACGACGAGTGTGCCACGACCGATGAACCTGGTGACCAGGAAGAACCAGAGGGCACCGGCCGGAATCTCCACGGCCCTGTCCGGAGGAGCAAGCGGTCACTGCGGCCGATGACCGGGCATCATGTAGGCGATGTCGATTCAGCCTCAGGTCTTCCTGCTCGGTATTCCCTACGATGCCCACTCGTCGTTCCTCCGCGGCGCGGCCAAGGCGCCGGACCATGTGCGGCGGGTACTCCACGGCGGATCGGCCAACTACTGGACCGAGCTCGGGACCGACGTCGACCCCTCCCGGTGGGCCGATCTCGGTGACCTCGACCTCGCCGACGACGTCGAGGCGGCGCTCGACGTGATCGCCGCCGCTGCGGCGCAGGCCACGGCCGACGGCGCGCGTCTGCTCTCGATTGGCGGTGACCATTTCGTGACCTGGCCGCTCGTTCGGGGGGTGGCCTCCAACCACGCAGGTCTGACGATCGTCCACTTCGACGCCCATCCAGACCTCTACGACGAACTCGACGGCGACCGCTACTCCCACGCCTGCCCGTTCGCCCGGATCATGGAGGAGGGGTTGGCCCACCGCCTCGTCCAGATCGGGATCCGCACCATGACAGCGCACCAGCAGGAACAGGCCGAGCGGTTCGGGGTCGAGGTGCACGAGCTGCGGACCTGGGACGGACGGCTACCCGGTGACGTGGCCGGTCCGGTCTACGTCACGATCGACGTGGACGCCCTCGACCCCGCGTTCGCCCCGGGGATCTCCCATCATGAACCGGGCGGGATGACCACCCGTCAACTCCTCGACTGCCTGCACCAGCTGGCGTCGACGGCCGCAGCCCGTGTGGTGGCGGTTGACGTCGTCGAGATCAACCCCGATCGTGACCTCAACGACATGACCGCCATGGTCGGCGCCAAGCTCGTCCGCGAACTTCTCGGCCTCCTCCTCCCGCCCCCCTCCCAAGACTTGTAGCAAAACGCGAAGTATGACCTCGCGTTTTGCTACGAGAGTTCGGAGGAGGGGGAATGTCAGGTGCCGCAGAAGGTGCGGAAGGTGCGGTTGAAATCCTCGGGGGCCGGTTGGGCGTAACGCTCGAGACCGTCGCGTTCGGTGAACGGATCGGCCAAGACCGACAACAGCTCATCGAAAGGTCCCATGTCGCCGGACTCGGCGGCGGCCAGTGCCTCGTCGACCAGATGGTTTCTGGGGATGTAGATCGGATTGACGGCATCCATGGCCGCAGCGACCTCGACCGGGTTGCGATCCTCGGCCGCCAGCCGCTCCCGCCACGCCGCCACCCAGGTCGCCGCCACTTCCGGCACGCCTTCGTCGCCTCGGAGTGAGCGGGCCAGCGACCGGAAGAACGAGGTGTAGTCGGGGCGGTGCTCCTGCAGCAGTTCGACCAACGAGCGGAGCAGATCATCGTCGCCGTCGCCGTCGGCATCGGCATCGGAAGCCTCGGCGGCCTGGGCGGACAGGCCGAGTTTGGCTCGCATCCCGTCGGCCCAGTGGGCGCGGAACCGGTCACCGAAGCCGTCGAGTACCTCGCTCAACACCGGGATGAGCGATTCGGGTTCGACACCATGATCCTCGGCGATCACCGGTAGGAGTGTCTCCGCCAGGCGGGTCAGATTCCAGTGGGCGATGGTCGGCTGATTGCCGAACGCGTAGCGGCCCTGGTGATCGATCGACGAGTAGACGGTGCGCTGGTCGTAGCGGTCCATGAAGGCGCACGGGCCGTAGTCGATCGTCTCGCCGGAGATCGTCATGTTGTCGGTGTTCATCACGCCGTGAATGAACCCGACGGCCATCCACCGGGCGATCAAGGAGGCCTGCGTCTCGATCACCGACAGGAGGAATTCGAGATACCGGGACTGCTCGCCGGCCAATGCCGGATAGTGGCGCTCGATGGCGTAGTCGGCCAGCCGCCGGATCACCGACCGGTCCTCCAGTCGAACTGCGTACTCGAAGGTCCCAACCCGCAAATGACCGGCGGCCACCCGGGTAAGCACCGCCCCCGGCTCCGGGCTCTGCCGGAAGATCTGCTCGCCCGTGGTCACCACGGCCAGTGCCCGCCCTGTCGGGACACCGAGGGCGTGCATCGCCTCGGCCATCAGGAACTCGCGCAGCATCGGCCCGACGGTGGCCTTGCCGTCGCCGCCCCGGGAGAACGGGGTTCGGCCGGAACCCTTGAGATGGATGTCGACCCGGCGGCCGTCGGCGTCGATCACCTCGCCGAGCAACAGGGCCCGGCCGTCACCGAGACGGGGCGAGTACGAACCGAACTGGTGGCCGGCGTACGCCATGGCCATGGTCTCGGTTCCGTCGGGAACGGCATTTCCAGCGAGCACCGCAACACCATGCTCGCCGCGCAGGGCCTCGGGGTCGACCGAGACGGCGGCCGCCATCTCGGCGTTGAAGGCCACCAACTGCGGGTCGGGAACCTCCACCGGCTGCCACGGCAGCACGAGTTCCGGCAGCGCCGCCGCCAGGGTGTTGTCGAAGTCGAACAGCTTGGTCACGGTCGAGGTCATAGGTGTATCAAACGTAACCGTTGACCTCGACCGTTATTCCATCACTTTTCCATCGCCATGCTCACAACCGCCGGAACTTTGTGCCCGAAACGACCCAGAAACGGGTCGTGAGAGGCACAAGGTTCCCGTTGGGGTTGGCGGCTACCGGACCGGGCCCGGCGTCTGTTCGTCCTCGGGAACCTGCATAGCGCCGGTCATGATGGCCACGGCATCGTTGGCGTTGTGCGATTGCGGCGTGATCACCGCGACCCGGCGACCCAGGCGCTGCACGTGGATCCGATCAGCGATCTCGAAGACCTGGGGCATGTTGTGGGAGATGAGGATGACCGGCATCCCCCGCTCCCGCAGATCGTGGATCAACTGGAGGACTCGGGCCGACTCCCGCACCCCGAGTGCTGCGGTCGGCTCGTCGAGGATGATCACCTTCGACCCGAACGCCGCGGCACGGGCCACGGCCACGGCCTGACGCTGACCACCGGACAGCGTTTCCACCGCCTGCGTGATGTCCTGCATGGTTGAGATGCCCAGGTCGGACAGTTGTTGGGCCGCCTGGGCCCGCATCTGCTTCTTGTCCATCATCCGGAAGATCTGACCGAGCGGACCTGGTTTCCGCAGCTCCCGGCCGAGGAACAGATTGGTGGCGATGTCGAGTGCCGGTGAGACGGCCAGGGTCTGGAACACCGTCTCGATGCCCGCTGACCGGGCATCGTTGGTGCTTCGGAAGTGGACCGAATGCCCTTCGACCTCGACCGTGCCGGAATCCGGCGTGTGCGCACCGGAGAAGCACTTGATGAGCGTGGACTTGCCGGCGCCGTTGTCGCCGATGACCGCCAGCACCTCCCCGGGAAACAGGTCGAGGTCGGCGTGGTTGAGGCCGACGACGTGGCCGAAGGTCTTCACCAGATTCCGACCCTTGATGATCGGCTCGACGTCGATTGCGGTTGCGCTCTTCGTGTTCGAGTCGGTCATCAGCCCTTCGCCTTTCGGATCCACTGATCGAGGGACACGGCGGCGATCACCAGCAGGCCGATGGTCAGCAGGCGAGGACCCTGGTCGATGCCCGCGAGCGAGAGGCCGAAGTCGAACACGACCACGATGAGCGCTCCGAGGAGCGTGCCGATCATCGTGCCCCGTCCACCGAACAGCGACGTTCCTCCGATCACCACAGCGGTGATCGACTCGAGGTTGATGTTGGGAGCGACGTTGGGGCTGGCCGAGCCGACCCGCCCGATCGTGATCCAACCGGCGATCCCGATGATGAGACCCGCCACGCAGTAGACGCTGAACAGGACCCTGTCGACGTTGATGCCGGACAACTCGGCGGCCTCGGGATCATCACCGACGGCGTAGACGTGAGTGCCCCAGGCTGTGTTGCGGAGAATGTAGGAGAACAAGCCGTAGAGAAACAGCATCACGCCGACGCCGAGCATCAGGTTGAACGACCCGAGCTTGGCCGCCTTACCCATGACCTTCATGCCATCGGGAAGTTCCGGGCCCTGAATGGTCCGGGCCTTGAACAGGATCAGCGACAGAGCGGTGAAGATGCCGAGCGTGCCCAGCGTGACGATGAACGGAGGCAATTTCAGCCGGGTGATGAGGAAGCCGTTGATCGCGCCGGCGACCACCGCCATCAGCACGCCGGCGGCCACCGCCAGCCACCAGGGCCAGCCGAGGGCGAACTGCACGTTGGAGGCCGAGGCCGAGGCGGCGAAGTTGGCCATCATCATCTGGGCCACCACCATGATCGCGCCGATGCTGAGGTCGATACCGGCGGTGAGGATGACGAGGGTCTGGGCGATGGCCAGCGTTCCCACGATCACCGTCTGCTGAGTCATCAGCGACAGGTTGGCGGGCAGGATAAACCGGCTGTTGAGCACCGTGAACACGGCCATGGCCGCAAGGAGCACAATGAGCGGGCTGAGATACGGATAACTGTGGAGGATGTTCTGGATTTTGGCCAGCGGGCCCGACGGTTGGTCGAACTCCTCGCTCAGGTCGATGGCGCTGACGCCGGATGTGACGGTTGAGTTCACCGAGTTCCCCTTCAACTGATTCTCTTGTGGTGACGAACGTACGCTACGGACGAGTTCACGGCAAACGCCATTCACGACTCCCTGAGAGGCGAAAGGGTGGTGACCCGTTCGGCCACCACCCTTCACACCCGTTTTACGGAACCACCTGAGCACTGCTCAGGACATGCATGAGCAACCCCGGGATCAGCCCCAGGCGTTGTCGATGCAGTACTGCGAGTCCTGGGTCTCGGCAACGGTGACGGTGTCCATCGGCTCGTCCGTGCACAGGGTCACGCCGGTGTCAAAGAAGGTACCGTCGTCGGAGGTGTTCGCCGGGGCGTCACCGCCGGTGGCGATGGTGTAGATGGCTTCCACGCCGAGGCTGGCCATGCGCAGCGGGTACTGCTGCGAGGTGGCCTGGATCGAACCGGCCTGGACGGCCTGGACGCCGGCGAGACCGCCGTCGACCGAGACGACGATGACGTCCTCACCAACGGTCATGCCGGCTGCCTCGAGGGCGGCGGCGGCACCAAAGGCCGTGGGCTCGTTGATCGTGTACACGACGTTGATATCGGGGTTGGCGGCCAGGCAGGTCTCCATGCCGGTGCGGCCACCTTCCTCGTTGGCGCCGGTGGCCTCGAGGCAGGCGATCTCGTAGTCGCCGCCGGCACCGGTGCTGTAGGTGCCGGTGTCGGCCTCGTCACCCATCACGGTGAGCTCGCCGATGTCGATGCCCATGCCCTTGAGGAAGCCGTTGTCACGGCAGTAGTCGACCGAGACGGTGCGGTCGTCGAAGATGACGAGGCGGGCGATGGTCGCCTTCTCGCCGTTGAGCTTGCCGGCGGCCCACTGACCGATGGCCTCACCGGCCTTGCAGTTGTCGGTGGCGAAGGTGATGTCGACGACGTCCGGCGGATCGGTCGGGGTGTCGAGGGCGATCACGTAGATGCCGGCGTCGCGGGCCTTCTGGATGGCCTCGTTGACGTTGA
Organism: Acidimicrobiia bacterium; assembly: GCA_029857855.1. GTDB lineage: Bacteria > Actinomycetota > Acidimicrobiia > Acidimicrobiales > SZUA-35 > JAHELU01. The sequence goes on from JAOUGG010000081.1 coordinate 8,194, forward strand.
CCGACATCGGGGTGATGAGGATGCCGTCCTGGCTCTGGGCGATCGCGGATTCGATCAGATCGATCTGGCCCTGGTCGTCACCTTCCTGCTGGCCGGAACCGATCGTGATATTGATGCCAAGCTCGTCGGCCTTTTCCTGGGCGCCTTCCTGCATGGCCACGAAGAACGGGTTGGTGGAGTCCTTGGTGATCAGCGAGACGGACACATCGCCGCCGTCGCCTTCGTCCATGGCCGTGTCGGCGGTCGTGTCGGCGGTCGTTTCCGCGGTCGTCTCGTCGGTGGTCCCGGCG
>JAOUGG010000787.1 GCA_029857855.1 Acidimicrobiia bacterium
CGCGGCCCGAGCGGTCGACCCGCTGGCCCGCCGGTTCGGTATCCCGCTGGTGCTGGTCGCTCTGGGGGTGCTGTCGGCTGGGATCGTCACCACCATGGCTCTCAGTTTCAGCCTGCTGGTGCTGGCCGCCATCGCCTTCCGCAGCGTGCAGGGCGCAGCCGCTCCGGTGTTGATCAGCGCCGCGGTGGCGCCCCGGGTCCGGCCCAATCAGCGGGCCACCTTCCTCAGCCTCAACTCGCTGGCCGGGAGGCTGGTTTGGGGCTCCATCCTGCTCGGCGTCGGCGGGATGATCGACGAGGACCTGCGACTCGGCCTCGGAGTGCTCAGCGCCATCGCCTGGGGGTTCGTGGCCGCGCTGATCGCCTCCCTCGTCCTCGTCGTTCCCCGCATCCCGACCTCGGAGCACGGCTTCGCCCGGTCCGGCAGCATGGCCCGCAACAGCAGCGGCGGTGAATCCGCAGGGCCGGGTACCGGCGAATCCTAGGCTGAGAGCAATCGGCCCCGAAGGGAGCAGTTCAATGCACAAGCCGCCGCAGTGGCTGGCCAAGGCTCGAAGCCAGTGGACGAACACCGGTCGGGCCCGGCCGCCGTTCGCCGAGGAACCGGGTCCGGGTCAGGAGTCGGTGTGGGACTACCCCCGCCCGCCGGCCCTCGTCGCCGACGAGCGGCTGGTGGTCGTCGGCGACCCCGATCAGCCGCTGGCCTCGACCCGGGGAGCGCTGCGGGTGCTCGAGACCGCAAGTCCGCCGACGTTCTACCTGCCGCCAGGTGATGTCGACACGGGACGGCTCATCGTCGTGCCCGGATCATCGATGTGCGAGTGGAAGGGACAGGCCCGCTACTGGGCGCTCGCCGACCAACCGGACGAAGTGATCGCCTGGGACTATCCGAATCCGTTCCCGGAGTTCGAGCCGCTGGCCGGGCACCTGTCGTTCTATCCCGGCCGTATCCGCTGCACCGTCGACGGCGAGGTGGTGAGGCCCCAACCCGGCGGTTTCTATGGCGGGTGGATCACCGACGAGATCGTCGGCCCGGTCAAGGGTGAAGCCGGGACCGGCGGCTGGTAGGTCAGCGACCGGCGTCGTCGTCGAGCGTCTTCCGCACCCGATCGAGCGCGTCGGCCACATCGTTGCGGTGATAGACGAGCTCCGACGGTTCGATGTTGTCGCAGAACCGTTGATAGACCCAGGCCATACGGAGCCTCGACACCGGTTCGGCCAACCGCCAGAGATCGAACACGATGTCGGGGTCGTCGACCTGGTCGGCCCATCGGCCGAGCCAGTAGTCGACGGCAGCGCCCGACAGGCGATGATCGGCAGCGACGTCGAGCAATGGGTGGCCGACGAAGCCGTCGCCCCAATCGAACCAGAGGACCGGGTCGGTGCCCCGCCGGCAGTTCCCGCCGTGGGGATCGCCGTGGCCCAACACATCGGGGAGGCCCAGGTCGTCGAGGCGGGCCATACGCTCGGGAAGCGTCTCGACGAATCGGCCGAGCAGCGGATCGTCGTCGGCCACCCGCGGCACCAATGCCGTGAGTTCATCAACGAGTGAGGCGGCCCGAAGGTCGGGGACGCCGGCGGTGAGCAGCTCGTCGATCCGATCAGCAGAGGCGAACTGCACGTCGATGAGTGAGTCGACCATGGCCCGCTCCTCGGCCGGGCTCGGATCGTAGCCGTCGGTCCCCGGCATCGGTTCCAGCAGAAGACGGTGGGCGTCGGCGCCGCGCACGGTCTCATCCAACGACAAAAGCACCAGCGAGGCCAGGCGATTCCGTGGCTGCGGCGTCAACGGGCCTCTGGGTCGTTGGCCAGCTCGATCGGCATGCCGTGCGGGGTGGCCTCGGCCGCCCGCTCCCAGGCTGCGGCCACATCGGCGACGGCGGCATCGGCGGCCACACCCTTGGCCGCCAGGATCGCCTGCAAGGCTGCCGTCCAGTGCTCGTAGTAGTCGGAGCCGTCGGGCGCGGCGTCGGGGCTACGAACTTCGGCCGACAGCGCCTCGGCCCACTCCGGCCAGGAGAACACACCCTGTTCGTGAAGGTGCACGGTCAGCGCGAACACCTGGGCCTGCCACGGCTCGGTGAACGGCTGCCGATCGTCAAGCACGCTCATTCGGTCACCGCCTCCAGGTAGGGCTCCCAGGCATCGATCGAGACGATCACGCCGGGCTCGGCGTCGGCGCCCCACAACTCGGTGCCGTCGAAGCGGACGGTATAGAGCCACTGGGGCTGCTCGCCTCCACCGTGGGCGTTGGAGTCGGGGAAGACGTGGCAGCCGTGGGCGGCCTCGACGACGCCGACCTTGCCCCGGGCGTAGCGGGGGAGCCGGGTGTGGCCGTGCGGGTTGATGAGCAGCGTGCGGACCCGATCGCCGACGGCGAAGCGGGCCTCGGTGGTGGCCGGTCGATCACACGGGCCCCCTCGCCGCAGCGTGTCGGGAACCCGATCGGCGGTGAGGATCCGGGCGCCGTCTGGCCCCGGGGCGAGCGACCGTGCGGCCTCCAACTCCTCGGCGGTGATCACACCATGGCG
>JAOUGG010000788.1 GCA_029857855.1 Acidimicrobiia bacterium
CCAAGGCCGTGACCCATCGCAACCATCACCGCACGTCGATCGGCCCGGTCATGGTGGTGCGACGCGACGTGGCCTGCCGGGTGGGAGGATTCGACGAGACGCTCGGTCCCGGTACCGGCCTCTGGTACGGATCGTGCGACGACGCCGACTTCATCCTGCGGGTCATCGAGGACGGTGGAACCGTCTGGTACGACCCGGACCTGTGCGTCCACCACCGTGACCCTCGACTCGACGGCGATCCCGAAACCCAGCGAAAGTCGCTCGCCTACGGCTGCGGCCAGGGGCGGATGTGGAAACTGCACCGTTTCGGCCGCCCGTGGGTGACGCTTCTCCTCGTCCGGCGGGTTCTCGGATCGGTGTTGATGTCACTGCGTGGGCGCTCGGGGGTCGGTCGGGCCAGACGAGCCTGGGTTCGTGGAGCGCTCAACGGGCTGGCCGACCATCAACCCATCGAGCTTCGGCCGACCGAACCAGAACCCGATTCGGCTGCGACCGGTGACAGCGGGCGGGACCCGGCCAACGGTTCGGGGAACGAACGCCAACCGACAGCCGATGAGTTCATCAGAGGATTCGCGTTCCGGACCACGATGTCGGTCGTCGGCATGGCGGCAACGTTCGCCCTGACCGTGATCTCGTCTCGTCTCCTCCCCGACGCGGAGCTGACCCGGTTCTACACCCTGTTGGCCTCGCTCGCCATTCTGCCCGTGGTCAGCCGGCTCGGCCTGAACACGAAGGCGGTGCAAGACCTCGGGGCGGCGAGGGGTCGCGGCGATTGGGGATCCGCCGGGCGGCAGGCTCACCTCTTCGCCAAGGCGGGCCTCGTACCGTCTCTGTTGACCGGACCGGTCGCCGCGGTCCTGTTCGTTGCGTGGTCGAGCGGCGATCTGTTTGTGACCTACGCCTTCCTGGCGTCGGTGATCCTCGTGACCGAATCGGTCAGGTTGACCCACAGCGACATCTTCGTCGGGCTCGGGCTTCCCGGTTGGGGAGCGGCCCTGGCCCATCACACGAGGGCGATCACGGTCGTCGCCGTCGTCGCCGCTGACCTCCTGCTTGTCGGTTCGACGATGAGTCTCGTGCGGTTGCTGGTGATCATGGCAACGGTTGGCACGGTGTTGGCCGCCGTCGGACAGATCCAGCTGTGGCGCATCGCCGGTCGAGGTGGAGGGTGGCCGAGCCTGTCCGACCTGGCGGCCCTGGTTCGGGCCGGGGGCCCCTTCGCCGTCACCGACCTGGCCTACACCATCGTCGCCAGCGGTGACATCTGGCTCGCCAGCAAGGCTTTCGACCCGTCGACCGCCGCGCTCTACTCGACGGCGTCGGTCCTGTCGAAGCAGATCGTGGCGCCCATCGGGTTGGCCGGCATCGCCCTCGGCCCGGTGGCGGCCGGGTACATCGCCCAGAGAAGATCGGTCGACCTGGAGCGGATCGTGCGCACCGTTCTGAGCGGCCTCGGACTCCTCCTGCTCCCGGGTCTCGTCGGCGCCGTGGTGGCTGGCGACTGGATTCTCGGGCGGGTGTACGGGGATCGGTTCGCAGCCGCCCATGTTCCGTTCGCCATCCTGCTGCTCGGCTACGGCGTCGTGGTCATCATGGGACTCAGCCGAACGGTCCTGTTGATGGCCGGAGGGGAGCGATTGGCGATGAGATTCGCGGTCGCCTGGACCGCTGCGATCGTGCCGTTCGGAATGGCGGCGGCGTTCCTCGGAGGCCCGGTGTCGCTGGCGGTGGCGTCGGCCGTCGGTACCGCCGGGTTGGTGATCGGTCAGGCGGTCGGCGCCTGGATCATCACCGGCATTCGAACCTCTCCGTCGGCGGGTGCCGTGCGCGACCTGTTCCGGCACCGGGACCGGCTCGTTCATCTGGTCCGTGGCGCCCGACCGCCACTACCCCGCTCCGGCTGAGCGACGAGGGAATCGATCACGACTTGAGCAAGCCGACTCAAACGGGTATCAACCGGCGCGCTGACGGCACTGGTACCAGGTGGCACTGTCTACCCGAACGGGCAACGAGCATCACAGAGCCGTGATACCGATGGGTCCCGCAATCCGCGGGTTTGACCAACCAACCGGTCGAGGAGTCCGGTCGGTCTGGTGGCTGTGGCCGACTGCACCGCTGGTTCTACTCGTCGGACCGAGCCTTCTCGCCACCAACGCCATCGACGACGACCGGTTCGAGCGGGCGTGGCGCACACCGAAGGGCCTCGACGGGTACACGACGACGGTCTTGATGGTCATCGTCGCCGCATTCGTCGTCGGCACGGTGCTGGCCGCACTGCTCGAGGCCAATCGGGCGACGAGACCATCGGTGTGGCCCGATCCGACACCGTCGTCGACGAGGATTCTTCAGCGAATCTATCCGTGGCTGATCGGGGCGACGGTATTCGGCTACGCCGTGTGGATCGGGCTCGGTCTGTCACGAGGTCTCAGCCTGGCGGACGTGAGAGCGGTGCTGGCGACACAGGACAACTTCATGCTGCCGATCAAGGCGAAGTTGGACACGTTGGCCGGTGTGACGACGTTCACCCAG
>JAOUGG010000789.1 GCA_029857855.1 Acidimicrobiia bacterium
TGGCCGGCCGGGTCATCATCCGTATTCTGAAGGAAAGGGGCCTGAGGGTCGTCGGGACCAAGCTGACCGGAGCCGGCCGCTACCGGGACGTGGTGAGCTGGGCCGACGTCGGGGCCAACGCGGTCTACGACTTCGTCGACGGTGGCCTGCCCTCCAGCATCGTCGACGAGAGCGACTACCGCCGAGCCCTGGGCGTGGTCCTCGACCGTATCGCCGACGAGAGGCCCGACATCGTCGTGGCCGAGGCCGGCGCCTCACCCCTCGAGCCCTACAACGGCATGGTGGTGCTCGATGAGCTCGGCGACGTGATCGGCTTCACCCTCCTGGCCGCCTCCGACCCCTATGCCGTCAGCGGGGTCATGAGCGCCTTCGATCTTCGTCCCGACGTCGTCAGTGGGGTTGCCGCCAGCACCAGCGCCGGCATCGACCTGATCGAGAAGCTGACCGGGCTCCCGGCGGTCAATGTTCTCGACCTGAACGACCACGCCCGGCTCGAATCACTTCTGGTCGCCAAGCTGGGTCTCTGAATCCGGGTCGAGCGCTTGCAGGACGGCGATCCGGAGGGTCGGCCAGCGCGCCACGCCGGGATGGGTTTCGGATGCTGACCACAGTGCCTCCAGCCCGATCGACCCGGAAGTCGTCACGGATGCCTCGATGATCGGGCTGCGAGCCCTCCTCATCATTCGTGCTGGGCGGACGGAGCCATTTGTCGACTTCGACGTGCGGTCGGAGCAGCAGGCCGATCACGATGAACGTTGAACCTGGACCGAATCCGTTGTAGCCGACATCGTTCGCCCGACCGGACAGCACACCAGGTCGGCCCTAAGGACCCTAGTCGTTAGACACCTGCGTCTCCTAGCGTTCACGACACGGAGGTGTTCCATGGATTTCCAGGTTTCGGAGGAGATGTCGGTTCGGCTGGCCATGATCGATGAGTTCATGGCCCGGGAGGTGATCCCCCTGGAGGGAGAGCTCCTCCACGGCGATGCCGACGTTCTGGCCGAAGGCGTCGCCGCAGCTCAGGCAAAGGTCAAGCAGATGGGGCTCTGGGCCCCCAATCACCCGGTGGAGTTCGGCGGGCTGGGACTCTCGATGGTCGACCACGGCTTGTTCGCCGAGGCCGTCGGACGGAGCCCGCTCGGCATGACGGTGTTCGGGACCCAGGCCCCCGACGCCGGCAACATCGAGATCCTCAACCAATACGGAACCCCGGAGCAGAAGGACCGCTGGCTTCGACCCCTGGTCGACGGCGAGATCCGAAGCTGCTTCTCGATGACCGAACCCGAGACCGCAGGATCGAACCCCGTCCTCCTGGCGACCACGGCCGTCGTCGATGGTGATGACTACGTGATCAACGGCCAGAAGTGGTTCACGTCGTCGGCCGACGGAGCGGCGTTCGCCATCGTCATGGCCGTCACCGATCCCGACGCACCACCGCACCGACGGGCCAGCATGATCATCGTCCCCACCGACACCGAGGGGTTCAACCTGGTCCGCAACGTCAGCGTCATGGGTCACGCCGGATCCGGCCACGCCAGCCACGGTGAGGTCATCTACCAGTCGTGCCGGGTGCCCCGATCAAACCTCCTCGGCGGCGAGGGCGGCGGGTTCGTCATCGCCCAGGATCGCCTCGGCCCCGGTCGGATCCACCATTGCATGCGTTGGCTCGGCATCGCCGCCCGGGCCTTCGACATGATGTGCGAGAGGGCCAACCAGCGGATCATCGCCGACGACGGCAGCCGCCTCGCCGACCGGCAGGTCATCCAACATTGGGCGGCCGAACTCGACGCCGAAATCCGGGGCGCCCGACTCCAGGTCCTCCATACCGCATGGACGATCGACCATCACGGGGCCAAGGCGGCCCGCGACGAGATCTCCGCCATCAAGTTCGTCGTGGCCAACACGATGCTCAAGGCTGTCGACACCGCCATTCAGGTCCACGGCGCCCTCGGTGTCACCGACGACACCATCCTCGCATACTGGTACCGCCACGAACGCGCCTCCCGCATCTACGACGGGGCCGACGAGGTCCACAAGACCAGCCTCGGCCGACGGGTCCTACGACGGTACGCCGACGACCGAGGCTCTTGAATGCAAACTCATAGCGGTTTGCCGCCGCTACGACCAGGTGGCACCGTTGGTGGTGGCGCCGCCGCCACCCTTGCTTGACGGTGCCGGGGTGCGGCTCCAGGTTGCACCGGCCACCTCGTCGGCTGGCTGCGTATCGGGCGCGTCGTGCGAGGCGAGGCCTTGAAGGCCGCCGATTGCAAGGGCCAACGCAAGCGCCAGCGACGCGAGCCGGCGTGCGATGTTGATCTTCTCCAGGTTCATGACAGTGCTCCGTGTTGATTGTGCAACACGCCGGTTTCGCCACTAGCTCCCCAGCCAGGCAGGCGACCAAGGTACACCCGGCTGAATCAACGCTTCGTTTTGCCTGTACTTGCATGTATCGGCAACCGGTGTCAGAACTTTAGGAGACGGCCGAACTCAGGCTGGGCGCTGCTCGAAACCCCGACCTCCGAGACCGA
>JAOUGG010000082.1 GCA_029857855.1 Acidimicrobiia bacterium
ACCAACTCCCCCACCTCGGGCCCACCGGCGTCGATCACCTCGTGTAGCTTCTCATGGCGGCCGAGAAGATCGAACACCGTGGCGGCCAACTCGTCGGTGAAGAGCTCCGGAACCAGCAGATCGGCGAGCAGTGACCGGTCCTGGGCGGCCAGCTTCAACGCCTCGAGCTCCGGCCCCTCCCGCAGGATCGGCCGCACGATGGCCCCCGACGAGGCGCTCGACGCCGACAACGCCGCCGACGAATTCCGGGCCGACGCCGACCTGTTCCCCAACTGGGTCCGCACGAGGTCGACGTCGATACGGCAACGGGTGGCAACGTCCATGACGTACTGGTCGCGGACCAACGGATCGGGGTGCTCCGCGATCATCCCCAACGCCTGATCGGCGGCCCGGGCCCGCCCCTCGGCCGATCCGAGGTCGGCGGCCCCGAATACCCGCTCGACCCGGAACTCGAGAAACGGCCGGGCTTCGGACACCGCCTTGCGGAGGCGTTCCGGATCGTCCTGGCCGAGCTCACCGGGATCGACACCGGGCGGCAGGTCGGCCACCGCCACATCGAGGTCGTGTGCCCGCTCCCACTCGTAGAACCGGGCTGCGGCGTTCTGCCCGGCCGCATCGGCGTCGAAGGCAAGCACCACCCGGCGAGCGAAACGACGCAGCAGTTTGACGTGATCATCGGTGAGGGCCGTGCCGCAAGTGGCAACGGCCCGGGCCATGCCGGCGTTGAAGAAGGCGATGACGTCGGTGTAGCCCTCGCACACCACCACCTCGTCGGCCTCGACGATCTGGGTCTTGGCCCAGTTCAAGCCGTAGAGCAGGCGACTCTTGGCGTAGACGGTCGACTCCGACGAGTTCTTGTACTTCGGGCCCTCCGCTCCCGGCATGATTCGACCACCGAACCCGACGGCGTTGCCCTGGGCGTCGAACACCGGGAACATTATCCGGCTCCGGAACGCGTCTTGTTGCCGGCCCCGCCGGTTGACGAAGCCGAGACCGGAGTCGGTGAGATCGGTGTTGGAGAGTTTCAGTGATCGGGCCAGAAGATCCCAATCGTCGCCGGCCCACCCGATCTTGAACCGGCGAACCGTTTCACCGTCGTAGCCCCGTTGCCGGAGATAGCTGCGGGCCGCGCCGGCGTCCGACGCGGAGAGAAGCCGGTCGTGGTAGAACTCGACGGCCTTGGCCACGGCATCCTGGAGCCGGGACTTTCGACGCCGGTTCTCACCCTCGTTCGTGTCGGTGTAGCGCAGCGAGATGCTGAACTTGTTGGCCAGCCATTCGACGGCGCCGACAAAGTCGAGCTGCTCCTTTTCCCGGACGAAGGTGATGACGTCACCGCCCACCCCGCACCCGAAGCAGTAGTACACGCCCTCCTCGTGGTTGACGGAGAACGACGGGCTCTTCTCGGCGTGGAACGGGCACAAACCGGAGAATCGGCGACCGACCCGCCGGAGTTGGGTGTACTGGGTGACGACCGCGACGATATCGCTATCTTCCCGAACCCTGGCCACATCCTCGTCGACGATCCCCACAGAGCACCAAAACTACACGGTGAGACCGGCGGTCACCCATCCACTGGGCGGGCGGCCGATTGCTGCTAGAGAACGGCCCGGAGGACTTTGTAGGCCTCGGCGTGCTCGACGCCGATCTCCTTGCCCCGCAGGCAGGCCAGTGCGGCCACCGCCTCCGGTGAGCGGATGTGCGGCGAGGGCCTGGCCTGGGTTTGATAGGCGGCCAGAGCCTGCTGCTTGCGATCGAGGTGGTCGGTGATGTCGACGAAGACCTCGGGACGCTGGATCTCGGAGCGCCACCACATGATCTTCGGCGACTCGTAGACCAGCACCGTCGGTACCAGCCACTTGCCGAACACTGGCGCGATCGGCCGCAGGGCGGCCAGGGCGGTGTCGAAGGTGACGACGTGGTCCTGGTCGTAGTCGTCGCCCGAGGGTATGACGACGGCGTCGGGTTCGAACTGGTTGATCTCCCCCTCGAACCGGTCGACGATGTCGCGTTTGGGGACAGTGTCGAGCTTCTCGATCAGGTCCTGATCGCCGTAGAGGATGTCCCACTCGAACTGGAGGATCTTGGCCACCTCGGCGATCTCGTCAAGCCGTTGCTGGTAGGTCGTGCCGCCCTCGAGACCGTAATGGTGAAACCCGTCGACGGTCATGAACAGCACCCGCATGGCGGTTCCCTGGTCGGCGAGGCGAGCCATCAACCCCCCACACCCGAGAGCTTCGTCGTCGGCGTGGGGGGCGATGATCAGGACCCGGTTGAGGTCCTTCAGACTCGGCATCAGGCGGCGGCCCGCCGGGACGCCACGATGGGCCGGTAGTAGGCGATGGTCTCCGCGATCAGCTCAGGGAGATCGACTTGGGGCTTCCAGCCGACGGCCGGGGCGTTGACCAGCACGGGGTTCTTCTGGAACGACTCGGCCTCCTCGTAGAGGTCGCCGTGGATCTTCTTGGCATCGGCATAGATGACCTCGGACCCGGAGTCGGTCATCTCCCTCACCAGGTCGGCCAAGCCGCGGACGGTGATCTCGTTGTCGGGGTTGCCGATGTTGTAGATCAACTGACCCGACTCGAGCGCCTCGTCCATGTGCTCGACGATGAAGCGAGTGAGATCGGTGACCGACAGGAAGGACCGGAGCTGCTGGCCGGTGGCGAACACGGTGATGTCGTCGCCCTGCAGCGCCTGCTGGACGAAGGTGGGGACGACGAAGCCTCCCATCTCCGACTGCCGCGGTCCGGTGACGTTGAACGGGCGGATGACGATGGCCCGCAGCCCGCGGTGGCGGGAGTTGGCCACGATGGCCTCGGTCAGGGTCTTGGCGATGGCGTACTCGATGCGAACCGAATAGTCGACCGGGACCTCGATGGTGTCGGTCTCGGACAGCTGGCCGGACCGCCCGTACACCTCGGCCGACGAGAAGTCGACCATCGGCACGTCCCCGCGAATACATTCCTCGACCACCAGCTGGCAGGCCTCGACGATGTCGTGACCGAGCCGCCCGGCGAAACGAAGGATCCCGGCCGGGCCCACGAGCGACGCGGCGTGGACGACACGTTCGGCTCCGGTGAAGCCACCGCCCTGGGCGAAGTACTCCTCGACACTGATCTTCAGGACCGTGCAGTTGGGATTGGTGTCGTACGGTTCGGTCGAGATGACCGAGCTGACCATCGAGTCGATGATGACGACCCTGCGGCCCATTGCGAGAAATGCATCGGCCACAAACGAGCCGATGAAGCCCAGACCACCCGTCACGACGACCGCGTCGTTCGTGTCCACCTCGGCGGGTGTGTTATTCATTCCTGCTCCTCTGATTCGGTCAGCCGAACTTCCACCTGCAACCACTTTCATGTCGACTCGGCGCGGCGCGGAGCACCGTGAACGAACACTCTGAGCGCCACCGCTTGATCAACCTACTTGAAGAATCAACATAAGAGTTGAGGGCAGGGGGGAGAAAACCTCCCCATGTCAGTGGTTTCCGAGGTTGAACTCAGGTCAGGTGGTCCTGCAACCAACCGACGATGTCGGTGATCGGAAGGCGAACCTGCTCCATGCTGTCCCGCTCGCGAATCGTGACCGCCTTGTCGTCGAGCGAGTCGAAGTCGAAGGTGATGCAGAACGGGGTGCCGATCTCGTCCTGACGACGGTAGCGCTTGCCGATCGCCTGGGTTTCGTCGTAGTCGACCATCCAGTGCGGCTGGAGCGTGGCCAGCAGCTCCCGGGCCGGTTCGGTGAGTTCCGGCTTCTTCGACAGCGGCAGGACTGCCACCTTGAAGGGCGCGATCCGGTGATGGAGCCGCAGCACGGTGCGGGTGTCGTCGTTGACGATCTCCTCGTCGTAGGCCGCCATGAGGAACGCCATCATCGTGCGGGTCGCCCCGGCTGCCGGCTCGACCACATGCGGCACGTAACGCCGGTTCTCGGCCTGATCGAAGTACTCGAGCCGCTGACCCGAGTGCGCAGCGTGCTGGTCGAGGTCGTAGGAGCCGCGGTTCGCAATGCCCTCCAGCTCACCCCATCCCCACGGGAACAGGAACTCGATGTCGCTGGTGCCGGACGAGTAATGGCTCAGCTCGTCGGCGCCGTGTGGCCTCAGCCGCAACTTGTCGGCGGGGATCCCGTGGTCGATGTACCACTGCATTCGTTCGGCGCACCAGTACTCGTACCACTGGTCGGACTCCTCCGGCGGCACGAAGAACTCGAGCTCCATTTGTTCGAACTCGCGGGTCCGGAACACGAAGTTGCCGGGCGTGATTTCGTTGCGAAAGCTCTTACCAATTTGGGCGATTCCAAACGGCGGCCGCTTTCGCGACGTGTTCAGCACATTGGCGAAGTTGATGAACATGCCCTGGGCGGTTTCCGGCCGCAGGTAGGTGACCGCGCCCTCGTTCTCAACCGGTCCCGAGTGGGTTTTGAACATGAGGTTGAAATGGCGGGGTTCGGTGAGCTGTCCGGACTCGCCGCACGACGGGCAGGTGTTCGGGTCCTCCATCTGATCCTGCCGATGGCGGGCGCCGCAGTTGCGGCAGTCGACGAGCGGATCGGTGAAGTTGGCGAGGTGTCCGGACGCCTCCCACACCGCGGGCGGCGACAGAATCGATGCGTCGATGCCGACCACATCGGCCCGCAGCTGGACCATGGATCGCCACCAGGCATCCTTCACATTCCGCAGCATCAGGACGCCGACCGGACCGTAGTCATAGGTTGACCGGAAGCCGCCGTAGATCTCGACCGAAGGGAAAACGACACCCCGGCGTTTGCAGAGGTTCACGATCTTGTCGAAGAGGTCCGGATCAGCAGTTTCCATACCAGCAGCGTAACGTTTTCAGCGTCCTGTCGATTCCAAATTCCTTGGCGCCACCAAAATCCTGCCGACAGGTAAACAGTGGACGATCATACGACCGCGGGCGCCTCGGCCCCCAACCGCCCGCCGCTGCTGGGGCGCCGCGTCGCCGCCGGTCTCGTCGATCTCGCCGTCGTCCTTCTGGCGGCCGCAGCCGCCGCCGTCTCCACGTTGACCAGGGTTCCGGCAATCCGACAACCGGACGGTTCGATCACCTTCACCGACGTCGATCGGCGCCTGGTGAACGGCATGACGGGACCACTCAGCGGCGGCCGCCTGCTCGGCGACACATTGTGGGCGTTCTCCACGCTCGACGTCCTCGCGGTCGCCGCCGTCGCCTTGGTCGCGGGTGTCACCGTGGGGGTGTTGATCCCGCGACTCACCGGCGATCGCTCGCCGGGCAAGCTGCTGCTTCGTCTGCGGGTCACAACCGTCGACGGACGATCACCCGGTGTCGTCAGACATCTCGCTCGCACGCTCGCCTCACCGATCGATCTGATGCCGCTCGTGGTGCCCGGTCTGACCGGCTTCGCCTTCGCCGCATCCAATCCCGACCAGCAACGGATCGGCGATCGTCTGGCCGGGACGATCGTGGTCGACCATCGAGCATCCGACGACATGGTCCGGGTTTCGGAGGCACTCGACACCCGTACCCGACCTCGCAAGACGACGCCGGCCCGCCTCGTGCCCACCATCAGGTCGGCCACGCTGGTCGTGCACGCCCCGGCCCGAGTTGACGCATCCCTAAATAGACGACCCCTACCTCCCGATCTAGATGGTGACAAGGTCGCGACCCCGGACCGAGCCTCTCGTCGAGCCGGCGCAACTCCGGTCGGTCACGATCACTGCCCTCCGGAGCGGCAACCCAATGGAGACACCGTTGACATGAATGACAGAGACAGCGCCTCCGAATCTACGACGCCGGAGTCAGGGGCCACGCCGATCCCCGTCGAGGAGCGGTCGACGAATCCATACCCGAAACCGGTTCGCCGATCCCGAGACGTGACCGAGGAGCCGCAGCTTCCCGATTTCGATTCGCTGACACTGCCCGAGTCGTCCCTTTCCGACATGCCGCTCACCAACAACGACCTCTTCGCCGCCCTCGGTCTGATCCCACCGGCCGACGCCCTCGACGACGAACCGCCGATTCCGGCTGCTCTCTCGGCGAAACCGACCCCGTCTAGCGGGCTCGACACACCCGACGAGCCGGCGCAGGCCACTGTCCCCCGAACCGTCGCCCCCGCCGTTGCGGCCACCGCTCCCGCCGTCGCTCCCACGGCTGCTCCGACCACGACCGCAAGGCAGGGATCGAGCCCGGCGCCCGACAACCGGGCGCCGATCTGGAGCGAGGACTGGGACGCCTGGATCTACTGGGACACAACGCTGCGAACCTGGTTCCGGCACGACATGCAGCAAGGCATGTGGGTGCCGATGGACGAGAGCTGACTTTCGAGCGCGGCAACCGGCGGTGGCCGCAACCGGCCGAGCCGTCGATCAGCTGTGCATCTGCTGGTGGAGAACGGCCGAGCTCTTCAGCCGACGTTCGGTGTGCTGCTCGATCAGGCGCGACACGAGCGTCTCCAGCTCCCGTGCCACCGCTGGCGACGTTGCCTCCAGAACGTGGCGAACCTGACCGTTGAGAACGAGGGAGAAGGCCTGTCGGACCTCGGCCGACAGCGGCTCACCGGTTGGCGGGCAGCGGATGCACACCGCGCCGCCCTCGCCAAGCTGGATTCCCTCCAGGTCGTCGACGGCGCCACAACGCACACAGGAGTCGAGACGGGGCTGGACCCCCTCGAGGGCGAGGAACTTGGCGGCGAAGGCGGCGACAACCAGCGGGTTCCCGCTGCGCTCGAGTTCATTGAGCGCGCCGGCCAACAACTTGTAGAGCGCGCGGTTCGACTCCGCCTCGACCATAATCGAATCGACCATCTCCAGAACGACCGACGTTCGGCCGTAGAGATCGAGGTCGGCTCGCAGCTTTGTGAAGGCCACGACCCGTTCGGCCTGGGTGATGATGTCGAGATTGCGACCCTCGTAGAGTTGCAGCTGGACGATGGTTCCCGGCTCCAGCCGCGAGCCGAACTTGCTCTTCGTCCGCCGAACCCCCTTGGCCACCGCCCGTATCTTGCCACGGCCCCGGGTGAACAGGACGACGATGCGGTCGGCCTCGCCCAGCTTGTAGGTGCGGAGCACGACGCCCTCGTCGCGGTACAGGGCCATAGACCGCTAGCCGGTTCCGAGACCACCGAAACGCCGGTCGCGCCGCTGATATTCGGCAACGGCATCCGCGAGATGCCGGCTCCGAAAATCGGGCCACAGGGTTTCGGTGAAGACGAGCTCGGCGTAGGCCGACTGCCACATCAGGAAGTTGGACGTGCGGTACTCGCCGGAGGTGCGAATCCAGAGGTCGACGTCGGGCATCTCGGGGTCGTAGAGGTACTTGTCGAGCATCGACTCGTCGATCGCGTCGGCCGTGACACCGGAGGCGATCATCGCCTTGACACCGTCGATGATCTCGGCCCGGCCGCCGTAGTTGAACGCGATGGTGAGGGTGAGGCGGCGGTTCTCGGCGGTCAGGGCGACTGACTCGTCCATGCGACGGAGGAGCCGCTTGGGGACCTTCCAATCACGGCGACCGATGAATCGGATCCGCACACCCTTCTCGTTGAGCTCGTCACGTCGACGCACCAGCAGGTTCTCGTTGAACCGCATGAGAAACCGGACCTCGTCGGCAGGACGGCGCCAGTTCTCGGTGGAGAACGCGTAGACGGTGAGCCACTCGACACCGAGTTCGAGTGCACCTTCGACGGCGTCGAGGAGGGCCTCCTCGCCTGCGCTGTGGCCATCGGTTCGTCGCAGGCCACGGCGTTGCGCCCACCGGCCGTTCCCGTCCATGACGCACGCCACGTGCCGGGGGATGCGGGCAGGATCGATGCCCTGATTGCTCATGTTTGAACCGTATCCGCTTTCTCGGGTCGAGGCTCGGACCGGGTTCGATGGTCACCGCCTTCGGCTGGTGTCGCCATCGACGGATCCTAGGGACCGACCAAACCGTTCGTTGAAGTCGACGACGCCGTGGTGGTCGTCGAATCGTCGGTCGTGTCGGTCGTCGAGGATTCGGTCGTCGTCGGCTCGGAGGTCGACGACGTCGTGGAGCTGCTCGATCCGGTGGTCGACGAGGACGCGGCCGTGGTCGCCGTGGTCGAGCTCGAGGCCGTCGTGGTCGTTGACGAGGCCGAGGTCGAGGAGGACGTCGTCGTCTGGCTGGGCGGGACCGTCGTGGTGGACCGAACGGTGGCCTGAGCCGTGGTGGTGACCCGACGGCCCGCTGTGGTCGAGGTCGACGAGGTAGTGGAGTCGATCGAACTCGTCGTATCGCCGGGATCGAGGCCTCCCGTGCCTGCGCCGGTCGACGACGAGGTGTCGGCCTCCGAGGTTTCGGGGCCTCCATCGACGGCGGGGGCTCCAGGCACGCGGTTGTCGGCCACCACGCCGGACCGATCGGTGGCGAGCGGATTGGGAACGACGTTGCCGGCGGCGAGCAGACCGATGGCGACGAGACCGAGGAATC
>JAOUGG010000790.1 GCA_029857855.1 Acidimicrobiia bacterium
TGCCCTGGGTGTCGGTCTGCTTCTCGCCCTGATCGCGCTGGCGCTGTTCGCCCGAAGCTGGCGAACGGCCGTGATCAGCCTCGTGGCGATCCTGACCAGCTTGAGCGTGGCCCTGCTCGTGCTCGACTTCCGAGGGGCCACGCTGAACGTGATGACGATCGGGGGTCTGCTCATCGCTCTGGCGGTGATCGTCGACGAGGTCATCGTCGACACCAACACCGTGACCAGGAGGCTTCAGGCGGCCCGTGAGTCCGGCGAGGTCGGATCGAGTCGTTCGGTCATCTTCTTCGCTGCAGCCGAGACGAGGCGGGCGATCCTCACCGCCGCCGCCCTGCTCGTTCTCGTGGTCGTGCCCGTACTGTTCCTGCCGGGCCTGACCGGGGATCTGTTTTCGCCGCTGGCCACGTCGTACATCATCGCCATCCTCGCCGCGTTCGTCGTTGCGTTGGTGGTCACGCCGGGTCTGACGTCGTTGCTCGTCAAGGACATCGCCGACACGCCGCAGGCGCCGTCGCTGCCGGACCGTGTGATGTCGACCGTCGATCGGATCATCGACTCCGCCCGTCGGGTCAGCGTCACGGCCCTGCTGGGAATTGCCGTCGTCCTGGCCGTCGCGTCGGTGGCCACGATTCTGCTGATGAACCGTTCCTGGACCCCGAACTTCCAGCAGGACACCGCCCACGTCCAGTGGGAGGCGGAACCCGGGACGTCGCCCGCCGTCATGCTCGACACGATCCAGTCGGCCACTGACGAGCTGAACGCCATCGAAGGTGTCCTCGGAGTCAGCGCCCACATCGGTCGGGCCGAGACCGGCGACCGAGCGGTCAACGTCAACAGTGCCGACATCTGGGTCCGATTCGACAGCAACGATCGTGAGGCCACCGTCGACGCCATCGCGGAGGTCGGCGCCGGGCTCCCGGGATCAAGCACCGTGGCCCAGACGTTCATCCCCGAGCGTCTCGACGAGGCGCTGAACGGTCCCGATTCCGACCTGACGGTGCGGGTTTACGGCGTCGACATCGACGAGATCGACGCCAAGGCCCGTGAGATCGCCGAGGTGGTCGACGTCGTCGACGGCGTGTCCGAGGCGAGCGTCGACGACATGATCCTCGAGCCTCAGCTGAACGTGTCGGTCGGGCTCGAGCAGGCCGAGCAATACGGCATCCTGCCCGGTGACGTCCGCCGGCAGGCGACCACCCTGATCTCCGGGCTGCAGGTCGGCAGCCTGTTCGAGGAGCAGAAGGTGTTCGACGTGGTCGTCTGGGGCGTGCCCGGACTGCGTGACGAAACCGCGGATTTCGAGGGACTGCTGATCGACCTGCCCGACGGATCACAGGTGGCGCTGAGCGAACTGGCGACGATCGAGACTGTCGACGCCCCGCTCAACATCCGGCGTGACGCCGTCTCGCGGTTTGCCGACGTCGCGGTGCAGGTCGAAGGTCGCAGCAGCGCCGCGGTCGCCGACGACATCGAATCGGCACTCCAGGAGGTGACCTTCGCCCAGGAGTACCGGGCCGAGATCACGGGTCCGGCGATCGGCGGCCAGGACGGTCGGTGGCGCATGCTGCTCGTGATCGCCGCGGCGACCATCGGTGTCTACCTGCTCATTCAGGCGGCGTTCGGCGGCTGGAAGTTGGCGGCCGCCGTCATGATCTCGGTACTCGCCTCGCTCATCGGCGGTGTGATCGGCGCCGTCGTGGTCGGCGGCGAGCTGACGTTGGCCGCGGCGTTCGGACTCCTGGCCGTGGCCGGGATCACCGTGCGGCATGCCCTGCTCGTCATCGACCGGGCCCGCAGCCTCGAGCTCGACGCCGTCGACACCGGACCCGAGCAGATCCAGCAGGCGGTACGGGAACGGGTCCCGGCCGTGCTGGCCTCGGTCATCGTCACGACCCTGGTCCTGCTCCCGGCACTGTTCCTGGGCAACGGTCCCGGACTGGAGATCCTCCGTCCGATGGCGGTCGTCGTGCTCTTCGGTCTGATCACCTCGGTGGCCTCGACGCTGATCGTCATCCCCGCCGTCTACAACCGTTTCCGTGTCGACGCCGACGCCGATGATCCCATCGATCTGCGGACACCCGATGATGCGATCGACGTGACGTCGTCCAACGGTGACACCGACCCGGCCGCGGCGAGCGAGCCGGTGACGACCGGAGGTGGTGGCACCGATGGCGAGTAGACGACGACAGCCGCCACCCGGTCGTCGACCCAACCGACACGGTACAGCCGGCCTACGTGCCTCGCTGCCGTTGCTCCTCATCGGCTCGATCGCACTGATCGGCTGCGGCGAGGAGGCGGCCTACGAGAAGGTGGAACCGTACGAGCTGACGGCCACCGACGAGGGGATCAATCAGGTCACCCTCACCCAGCGGGCATCCGATCGGCTGCTGCTCGAAACGGCCCCCGTTGCGGCCGCCGATGTCGACGGCCGGGATCTGCTCACGGTTCCCTACGCCGCCCTTATCTACGACACCGAGGGGGGAACCTGGGTCTACCTGCAGACGGAATCCCTCACCTACACCCG